>JBIIWQ010000077.1:0-7903 GCA_044338805.1 Crocinitomicaceae bacterium | reverse complement strand
TAATTTAGCAGACACCATTGCTGCTTCCACATCTTATTTCTCGCCTACTGGAATAGCTAATCGTTGGTTGATAACTGCACCATTTTCAATTGGAAGCTATGGAAATTTCATTGAATGGCAAGCAAAGTCGCAAGATGCAGCTGTTCCGGATGATTATCTCATTCTCGTTTCTACAACTGATAATCAGATTTCTAGTTTTACAGACACTATTGGTTATATTATTGAAGAGAATGCTGAGTGGACAACAAGAACGGTTAATTTGAGTGATTATGGATTTAACAATCAAACAATATATGTTGCTTTTGTAAACGTAACTAACGATGGGTTTAAGCTATATATTGATGATATTCATGCTTGGAAAAATGACCCTGTTTCGTTAAAAGAATTGAACCAAATTAATACAGTTTCTATATTTCCGAATCCATCAAACGGGATTTTTACTGTTTCAAGTCAATCTGAAATACAAAAAATTGTTGTGTCAAATTCATTTGGCCAAATTATTTTTACTACTACAAAAGAAAAAATAGATTTGTCAAATTATTCGAATGGAATATATTTCTTGAATATCGATACTAATATGGGATCGACTAATATTAAAGTTATAAAAAACTAAATCTCTGGAAAAGGAATTATAACTAATTGATATTTTATATCTGATTTTTCTGTTGGAGTCAAAACTATTTTGTCTTGAGATTGAACATCAATTTTGAATTCCCATATTTCGTTTGCGAAAAATAAACTTATACTTTTTTCATCAGAATACAGGGAATACTCACCTCTTTTGCCTTCTATATCGCCAATTGTTTTCATTGGCTGGAAAACACATTTTCCATTTTTGTAAAAAATCACAACATCCTTTTCAACATTAATTTTTGGAGCGAAATTTTTATTACCGGAATTGACTTCATCAACAATCCATATCTTGCTGTTTGAATCATTGAAAAGTGGAGCTAAACTTATAGGTCTAAGTTCTATTCCTCTAGAACAACCTGTTAATACGAACAAAATAATAATCCAATTCAAGTTTTTCATTAGAGAATCATTTCATTTTTCACAAGTGTATTGTAAATATCATTAGAAACCGAATCCTTGAGCTCTGATTTAATTCGCTGTCTCCAAGGTCCTTGAGAATCATTTCCTTCAATAGTCTCTGTAGTTTGAAATTTATACGTTTTACCATCCCAAATAAATATGCAATTGTAAAAGATTACATCGCCTTCAACATTGTCATTGAAACGTAAAATTAAATCCGGATAATGCGTTTTTGATTTGCGCGTACCAATAAGATTGGCTACAAATGTATTTACTTTAATTAATTTGCCTTTCTCACGCACAAAAGTTACTAACCTTCTCAATTTGATTCCGCCTACTTTTGATTTTATTTGTAATAAAAAGGCATTTTCAACTGGTGCATCATCTCGCATAGGAAATATTTTAAAGAATCTAGGAGAACAAGCCGGCTTTAAATAATCAGTCGTATCTTTTTGAAACTCGGAACAGATCTTTAATTCTTTTAATAATTCAATGTGCTTTGGGTCATCAAATGAATCAGAATCGAATAATGTTTCAATTCCCGTTATTTCGCCAGAATTATCAGTGATTGTTTTCTTTTCTGGTAAATCCTCGTCACCAGAACAACCATAAAAAACAATTACAAGTACAAGGTATATGATTTTATTCATCATTGAAATAAGAATTATAATTTAAAAAGTTACATTGGAAAAACTGAATTTGCTTCTAAATAAGCTTTTTCGAACATTTTTTGGTCAATGCCAGTATTGATTGAATTTTCTTTGAACCAATCTAGCATGACTTCTGTTGGCATGTTACCTGTAAGGTCATTTTTTGCCATTGGGCAACCACCAAACCCTTTAATTGCGCCATCAAACCTTTTACAGCCTGCTAAATATGCTGCACTGATTAATTCCTTTGCTCCGCTTGGTTTTGTGTGTAAATGTGCACCAAATTCAACAAATTGTAACTGCGGAATTAAAAGTGAGAACAAATCTCTCACTTGATTAGGTGTTGCAGAGCCAATTGTATCTGAAACAGCTAGGATTTTAACATCTAATTTCGAATAAAGAATGTCACACCATTTCTGAACAATCTCTGGGTTCCATTCTTCACCATAAGGATTTCCAAATCCCATTGACAAGTATACAACAAGTTCTTTTCCCGATTTTATACATGTGTTTTGAATTCGTTCTACGAGCGTCAGTGAATCAATAATTGTAGCATTTGTATTTCTTTTTTGAAATTCTTCCGAAACAGAAAATGGATAACCTAAATAATTGATTTCTTCAAAAGATGTTGCTTCTTGAGCGCCACGTTCATTCGCAATTATCGCAAGAAGTTTTGTGGATTCATTTAAATTCAATCTTGACAAAACATCAGCAGTATCTCGCATTTGAGGAATTGCTTTTGGAGAAACAAAACTTCCGAAATCAATTGTATCAAAGCCACAATTCAATAATGAATTGATATAATGTGCTTTAATTTCAGTTGGGATAAAATCGTGAAGTCCTTGCATTGCATCACGAGGGCATTCTATAAGCTTTAATTCAGAATTCAACATAGTAAATTAAAATTACGCTTTTCTTTTTAGAATAGCTTTATTAATTCTTTTCACCAATCCAGGTCCTTCATAAATAAATCCAGTATACAATTGAATTAATTTGGCTCCTGCATCTAATTTTTCTAGAGCATCCTCTTCTGAATGAATTCCCCCTACTCCAATTATAGGAAATGAATTATTGGATTTTTGAGATAAATAGCGAATCACTTCTGTAGAACGGTTTTTTAATGGTTTTCCTGATAAGCCCCCCATACCAATTGTATTTAAAGATTCATCAGATGCAATAAGATTCTCTCTGCTTATTGTTGTATTAGTAGCGATTACTCCCGCAATTTTGACTTCGTCGACAATTTCAATAATATCATCTAATTGTTCATTCGTTAAGTCAGGGGCGATTTTTAATAGTATTGGCTTTTGAACCTTTTTCAAGTTATTCACTTTCATTAATTCTGAGAGTAATTGTTTGAGTGGCTCCTTTTCTTGCAATTCTCTTAGGTTAGGCGTGTTTGGAGAAGAAACATTTACTACAAAATAATCCACATAATCAAAAAGCTCTTCAAATGCTATTAGGTAATCATTTACAGCATTCTCATTTGGGGTAATTTTATTTTTTCCAATATTCCCGCCAATAATAATTTGTGTTTTTCGATTTTTTAGATTGCGTATAGCTTCGGTTAAACCACCATTATTAAATCCCATTCGATTAATAATCGCCTTATCTTTTTTCAATCTGAATAAACGTGGTTTGTCATTTCCTGGCTGACTGTTTGGCGTTACCGTGCCTATTTCGATGAATCCAAAACCACAAGATGCTAATTCATTAAACATAGATGCATTTTTATCAAAGCCTGCAGCAAGTCCAACTGGATTAGAGAATTTGATCCCAAAAACTTCGGTTTCAAGTTGTTTATCTCCTATGCAAAATAATTTCTTCCAACACCATTTCATTCCTGGTATTTTCAATAAGATTTTTAGACTAAATGCGGTAAAGTAATGAACTTTTTCTGGATCAAAAAGAAATAGGAAGAAGCGAATTATTTTGTACATGTTTTTTTTTTGATAAAGGTATAAATGCAAAACGAGGTGACAATAGCCACCTCGTTTCTTTCATTAACAATATTTTCAACAATTAGAATTTATAACGTCCTCTACTCCACTTATATCCTCTGCGTTGTTTTGCATAATCTTTATAGGTAATATTTCTTTGAACTACGAAATTAGCTGTGTAATATGCATCATTTTGTTTATCGCCTCTCTGTTGACCTGGTGCAAACCAATTCGTATTATTGTTTGAAGGATTTGATAAATATTGCGCTGAAGCAGATCCTAATAAAGACGGATCATAATATACACCGTGAACGTCGTCAATGTAATCTGAAAAAGTTTTAATGTAAGAAAATTCTAAACCAAATCTCCACATACGCCCTACTCCAAATCTCATTCCAATACCAAAAGGAATTGTTGCAGTAACTGGTAATGTTTCTATTGCTCCTCCAGTCATTCCCTGTCCTTCAGTATTCAATGGGTCTAATGCTACCCAGCTACCATTGTATTGTGCTTT
The DNA here is from genome assembly GCA_044338805.1 of Crocinitomicaceae bacterium. Taxonomy (GTDB): domain Bacteria; phylum Bacteroidota; class Bacteroidia; order Flavobacteriales_D; family Crocinitomicaceae; genus M0103. The sequence continues at coordinate 3,767 of JBIIWQ010000077.1, read as the reverse complement.
TGGATTAAAATAACTTGCTCCAACTCCTGTGAACAAATAAACTTGTTCGTTATGATTTTTAAAACCTATGTGCCCTGGCACGCTGTAACGTGCTCCAAATTTTTCATTAGCCAAAATTATAAATTCAATTCTTTGCTGTAATTCAAAATATATTGATCTAAATGAAAGATTTCTACTTTCACGGATCACCTCATTTGTTAAGGCATCATCTCCTTTTAAACAACCAATATTCAAAGTTGTTGAGGTTGCCCAATAAGGATGAAAACGAAATCTATATCCTATCATTCCTCCGATACTCGTAGAAGGTAAGTCTATGTCTTTTAATCGATAATCAATACCAATTTGATCATTTCCTCCTAGATCTCCTGTGAATTGTGTGGCACCAAAGCCAAACATGATTTCTTTTTTATTCAGAGACCAGTTTCTTTGAGTATTAAAATTAGTGTGTTGGGCAAATGATACCAAACTTAATAATAGTAATAACAGTGTAAAAATATATTTCATATAGTGTTTTTAAAATGACTTATGCCATTATATAACGACACGAATTTATGAATAGTTTTTTGAATAAAAAAAAAAAAACGTGAATAAATACTAATATTCAATTGTTCAAAGAATTATGCATTGTTTTCCTAACCTTAAAATCCTGCTCAAACATACAGTTGTGAGCAGGATTTTAAAATTAAAACAGCCTTTATTTGACAAAATAAAATCATTCATTTCATGTCCATTTGACTAATGCGTTATCAATGATTTTTTTTTGCTATTAGTTTACATTGAAAAGGTTTAACTTTTCACATTGTAATCTCTGTCAATCTTAATATTATTTTTTATTGTAGAAGCTATTTTTTGCTTATTGAATGTATTTGTTTCTTCATTTATCTCTGTTTTTGAATTCATTTGATTATTAAACAAAACCGCTATTGCCATTGAAGATAAACCGATAGCCCCATAAAACCAGGGGCTATTGAAATCGGTCATCTTTGTATTTCTAGCTAGATTCAAAATTGGTCTAAAATCCTGTCTCATCTCAATATAAGTTGAGGTTAGATTTTTTCTATCCAAATTGACTTTTTTAAATTCCATATTCTATTGTTTAGGATTAATTAAATCTTTTAGCTTTTCGATTGCCCGAAAAGCTTTAACTTTTGCATTATTTTCTGTTATTTCTAATATTTCTCCAATTTCTCTAAATGAACGTTTTTCAAAAAAACGCATTTCAATTAATTGCATATCTTTTTCTTTCATTTTAGATAAAGAATCAAATAATTTCTTCTTTTTTTCTTCAGTGTGATCATCATCAATTTCTTCGATGATTTCATATAAATGAAAACTTTCAATATTTACTGTTCGTTCTGCCTTTCTATCTCTAAATGCTTGATATAATTCACTTTTTGCGATTCGATACAACCATGAAGAAAAAGGAACGCCACGATATTCATATTTATTAATATTATTCAAGGCTTTCATGAAAACCTGTGAAGTAATATCAAAAGCTAATTCCTCGTCATCCATCCGTTGATAGATATATCGAAATATTTGCTCATGATACTTCTTGTACAACGGGCCGAAACTTTCCGGGTCTTTCTGCGCACGCAGTATCCAACTCAATTCTTCTTCCAGTCTTTGGTTGGTGTGATGATACAATGGGTTAACTGTCATAATTTTTGGTTTTATTTCTAGTTTGGTTTGTGAAGCTTGCAGACTTCACGTGGAGTAAAACGAATTCTTTTTAATCCGTTACAGTGATAACGCAATAATTTTTTAATTATTGTATGCATGCATATAAAATAAATAGAAAATATTTTTCAGAACAGATTATTCGAAACAAAAAAGCTATTCAGAAAGAAGAAGATAATGTATTTTTTTTCAACGAAATCGAAACATGTAACTTGTGTCAGTCAAAGTAAAAAGAAATAATTTAAGTTGATTAATTTGATTAGAAGATAAATTAAACTTTTGAATTATTCCATTTTTATTAATATGATTCTTTCCACCAGATTGATAATGTTGAATTACATTCTCAATACTTTTCATACTTCCGTCATGCATATATGGAAATGTCAATTCTACATTCCTTAAAGAAGGAACTTTGAATTTACCAATATCATTTGAATCATTGAATATTCTGAAACGACCAAGATCTGCGCCATAATCCAAGTATAATCCATTGTTTTCAGGTAAATAAGTTGTGAAATTAGGCGCTGGATGACATTTTGCACAATATAAATCTTCAGAAAACAACTTCCACCCCGCTCTTTCATCTTTAGACATTGCTTTTTTATTTCCTGCAACATATTGATCGAAACGCGAGTTCTGTGAGATTAATGACCGTTCAAAAGCAGCAATACTTCTTGTTAATACATATGCATCGAAATCACGGTTATAGATACGTTTTGCAGATTCTTGGTATTCACTGACGTTTTTTAGTTTTTTTAAGAGATCAAGCATTTTCATGTTCATTTCAACATGCTCTTGAATAGGAACGATAACTTGTAACTCCAATGTCTTGATATGTGCATCGTACATTACAGTTGGCAGATATCCAGCATTCAAAATGGATGGTGAATTTCTTTGTGTTTTTCTGCCTTGAACACCATCGCTAAAGGTTTTTTGATCTGAAAAAGCATATTGAGGTAAATGACATGTTGCGCAGGAAACAGTTCCGTCTGAAGATAATTGCTTATCGAAAAACAACTTTCTTCCCAATTCAATCTTTTCTGCGGTTATTGGATTTCCTGCAGGAAAAATGACTTCCCCCATAGGTTGAATTGACTGAATAGTCGTTTTACATTGATATAAAAAAAGGGACAAAAAACATGTCCCAGTAAAGATTATAATTGAATATGTATTTTGCAATTTCATCACATTGCTAACTTAATCGAATTTAAAGTATTCAAGTTTTTATCAAAAAAAGTAAAATTGTAAATTCCATTTGAAATATTATCAAAAATAAAACATCCAGTTTCATCAGAAACAGATCCAAGTTTTATGATTTTTCCAGAAAGATCATTTAATTGAAATGACCCTACATTTTTAATGTTTTTCCAAGAAATCGACAACGAAGAATTCACAGAAGAAAAAGACATTGTCCCTACCCCAGACTCACCATTTGATACTGCTGCATTCGCTCCTTGATCAAAAACAGATTCTGTAATAACATTATTCATTACATCTGCATTTTCATTAGCGGATCCATGAAGTACACCAACAGTTTGTATTGCAATATCTTTTAACCATACATCAACATTGCAATTAATGTAAATATCTATTTGACTTGAATTTGTTTGTGTTTGAACAACAGGCATTTGAAATGGCAAATAATTTGATTTTCCCAAATTGTGCAATTGGAAAATAGCATCTGGAGCACCGTCATTATTAGAATCTGCTTGACCTCCAATGATCATGTGAGCATAACCTGATGTCCACCCCCAATACATTGATGGATCTTGGAAGCTTAAGGGATGAGCTTGCGGGTAAACTGAAATATCAATTGCATCTGAACCACCTTGTGTGTTTAGGTTAACTGGTACACCTACAGCAAATTGAATTTGTTCAATATTTGTTACATTCAGATACCCTAAATACAATACAAAATTAGTTGGTTCAACTAAAAAAACGGTATCCGATAAATCTAAATCTTGACCACCATCATGAATTATATGTAATCCGGATAAGTAGTAATCAAAATACTCCAAATTAAAAACTACTCCATTGAGATTTGTCACGTCAGTACCAATAACTAAATCCGCACTAGCAACTTTAGG
>JBIIWQ010000076.1:0-7956 GCA_044338805.1 Crocinitomicaceae bacterium | reverse complement strand
GTTGATTCTAAATTTCGAATCATACAAAATCAAACAAACAGTGATTATTTCATTTTTAACAATGATGATCCAATTATCAAAGTTGAACTTGCAAAACGCAAAATCAACGCAATTCAAGCGCCATTTTCTTTGAAAGAGGAAATTAAATATGGTGGCTTCGCAAACGAGCAACAACTAACAATAAACATAAACGAACAACTAACTATGTCAATTCACGATTTAGCACTTAAAGGGAAACACAACACCCAAAATTCTTTGGCGTCAGGTATTGCGTCAAGAATCCTAGAAATTAGGAAAGACGTTGTAAGAGAAAGTCTTGAGGATTTTACGAATGTAGAACACCGTCTAGAATTTGTCGCAAAAGTTAATGGAATAGAATTCATTAATGATTCAAAAGCAACAAACGTAAACTCAACTTGGTTTGCCTTAGAAAGCATGGAACATCCAACAGTTTGGATCGTTGGTGGTGTGGATAAAGGAAACGATTATTCTGAGTTAATGCAATTGGTAAAAGACAAAGTGAAGTCGATTATTTGCCTTGGTGTTGATAATCAAAAATTGATTGAAGCATTTACAGGCGTTGTGGAAACGATTGTGGAAGCACGTTCTGCAATGGAAGCTGTAGCTTATGGTTACCGTTTAGCAAAAAAGGACGAAACAGTTTTGTTATCTCCAGCGTGTGCTAGTTTCGATTTATTTGAAAACTACGAAGACAGAGGAAATAAATTCAAAGAAGCAGTTCGCTCATTATAATTAAAAACCATGAACGAGAAATTGAATATTAAAGTAGAAGACCGATTGCTTGATGCAAGAAAGGAAGGCTTGCGTCAATTTCACGAAACTTCTATGCGTCCGCATGGAAAATTATGGGGAATGGATGTCTTCTCATGGAGAAATCCGAATGCGAATTTGATTTCAAATACCTTGCATTCATTTCCTTTTCCTGTTATTTGGATTGGAAATGGTTCAACCATTATCGATGCAATTAGTGAAGAAGAACATGTTTTAGCAAACCTTCATTCAATTATTGCATACGATTTTAACGTTTTCAATTTAAAAGATGAATGGTTGTCAAAAGTTAAAAATTGTGCTGGTACTGAAAATGTTGAACAAACATTCGAATTTCTAAAAATGTTCAAAGCACCGCAAACTGTTTTGATGTTCACTTCCTCAGGAGAGAAACAATTAGAAAACATGAAAATTTTTGATGATTATTTAAAACTTGTTCAACTTTAATGAGAGAATATTTAAAATATTTGAAAGGGGATGGAGTGATTTGGATTATCACTTTATTGATGCTTGCTTTTTCTTTGGTAACGGTCTATAGTTTCGTTCCAATTCTTGTGAAAATTGAAGGAGGAACACCTTTTAAATACCTTTTTAAACATTTTATTTATATCGCAATTGGACTCGGGATTATGTATTGGATCCATAAAAAGGATTCTAAATATATCTGGCAATTGTCGAAGTTTAGTTTTTATGTGGCAGTTGGTTTGTTGCTGTTTACCTTCTTTTTTGGTAAAGAAATGAATGGTGCAGGTCGGTGGATTCAAGTTCCATTTGTTGGATTAACATTCCAATCTTCCGATTTTGCCAAATTGGCTTTGCTGATTTATGTTTCAAGATTGTTAGTGCAAAAAAAGGACTATCTGAAGAGTTGGCGAGATGGCTTTTGGCCCGTTATCCTTCCTGTTATTGTTATTTGTGGATTGATTGTTAAGGATAATTTCTCGACAGCTGGAATCTTATTTGCCATAAGTCTTACCTTACTTTTTTTAGGAAAAGTACCGTTAACTAAAATCTTTTTAACCATTTCTAGTGGTATTGTTTTGATGGGATTAGTTATCGGTTTGCACCTTGCTGTGCCAGCATTGAATCTATTACCGCGTTATTCAACATGGGAAAATAGAATCATGAATCGTATGGATAATGATGATGATAATGTTTTAGCAAATGCGCAAGCCATGAATGCTGAACTAGGAATTTATCACGGTTCCATCTTTGGTCAAGGTGTTGGCGATGGTAAACTAAAAGAATATACGCCTGAAGCATACGCCGATTTTTATTACTCAAGTTTTGTTGAAGAATTCGGATTGATAGCCGCAATAGTTTTAATGTTACTCTATCTCATTTTATTATATCGAATCATTAAAATTGGACTCCGCTCAGAAAGCATGTTTGAAACATATACGTGTTTGAGTATAGGGATTTTATTGTTAAGTCAAGCTTCTGTTAATATGTTAGTTTGTACAGGAATTTTCCCAGTAACAGGACAAAACATGCCGTTATTAGCGATGGGTGGATCAGCATTAATAATGACATGTGTGGCGATAGGGATTGTACAAAGCATTGCCTATAAACAGGATAAGGGAAACAAAGAAGATTCATCAAACGCATTCGTATCAGCATGAAATTAGAACGTGTTATAATATCAGGAGGAGGAACTGGGGGACATATTTTCCCAGCGATCGCTATTGCGGATGAAATAAAAAAACGGAATCCATCGGTTGAAATATTATTTGTGGGTGCTGTTGGGAAAATGGAAATGGAAAAAGTGCCTGCAGCTGGTTACAAAATTGTTGGTTTAACGATCGTTGGATTTCAACGACGAATTACTTTTTCGAATTTTTTATTGCCGTTTAAAATTATTAAGAGTTTATGGAAGGCGAGAAGCATCCTTAAAAATTTCAAGCCTCAAGTTGTAATTGGTGTTGGAGGTTATGCTAGTGGACCAACATTAAAAGCAGCCACAATGCTGGGAATTCCAACGTTGATTCAAGAACAAAATTCATTTCCTGGTAAAACAAATAAATTGTTAGCTAAAAAAGTCACTTCCATTTGCACAGCCTATGATGGTTTAGACCGCTTTTTTCCAGCAGATAAAATCACTTTTACAGGAAATCCTGTTCGTTTTGAAATGGTTCATATCGATGGAAAAAGACAAGAAGCGTTTGACTATTATAAATTAGATGCGAATAAGAAAACAATCTTAATTATTGGTGGAAGTTTGGGTGCACGCACATTAAACGAATCCTTAATGAATCACTACAAATTATTAGTAGAAAAAGATGTTCAAGTTTTGTGGCAGTGCGGAAAATACTACTTCTCTAGTCTAAGCGAACAATTAGATGGGAAACATGATTCTAACATAAAATTAGTTCAATTCATCGACCGTATGGATTTAGCTTACGCTTTGGCTGATATCATTATTTCGAGAGCCGGTGCCATTTCGGTGTCTGAACTTTGTCTGATTAAAAAACCTACAATTCTTGTTCCTTCTCCCAACGTTTCAGAAGATCATCAAACGAAAAATGCGATGGCTTTGGTTTCACAAAATGCAGCAATGTTGGTGAAAGACAAAGAAGCAGTTGATAATTTATTTCCGACTGCAATCGAGCTTATTTCAAATGAGCAAGAGAAAATGACACTCATTGATGAAATCACCAAATTGGGAAGACCTGATGCCACTGAACACATCGTTGATGAAATAGAAAAAATTGCAAAGCATTAAATGGAGCGACTGAATTCTATACACTTGTCACAATTCAAAAGCATCTATTTTATTGGAATAGGTGGGATTGGAATGTCTGCTTTGGCGAGATATTTTAATGCAATTGGTTTAGAAGTTGCTGGTTATGATAAAACTGCGACAACTTTAACGGAGGAATTAGAAAAAGAAGGAATAAAAATCCATTTTGATGATTTAGGAACGAATATCCCAACTCAGTTCAAAGAAATCGAAACAACGCTTGTTGTTTATACGCCGGCCATTCCAAAAAATCACGGGGAATTAGGATTCTTTAAGGAACAACAGGCAAACCTGTTTAAACGTTCTGAAGTTTTAGGATTAATAACGCGACAATCAAAAGGATTGGGTGTTGCCGGAACGCATGGTAAAACAACAACAAGTTCTATGCTCGCGCACATTTTAAATGAATCAACTTTAAAATGTAATGCTTTTTTAGGGGGAATAGCAACGAATTTCAATTCGAATTTGTTGATCAACACAGAAAGTGAATACACTGTTATCGAAGCAGATGAATTTGATCGGTCATTTTTAAAACTGACGCCATTTGCTTCAATTGTTACGTCAACTGATCCAGATCATTTAGACATCTACGGTAGCGCAGCAGTTTTTTTAGAAGGGTTTCAAAAATACACTGAATTAATTAATGAAAATGGCTGTTTAGTCAAGAAAGAAGGATTGGATGTTGCGTCAAAAGCAAAGATAATCACCTATGCAATTGATTCAATAACAGCAGATTATTCAGGATTCAATTTGCAATTTATTGAAGGAAAATTTCTTGTTGATGTTAGAACACCAAGTGGAAAACTAACCGAAGTTGAACTTGGAATTCCAGGTATTCACAATGCAGAAAATGCAATAGCGTGTGTTGCGTTGACACAATTTTTAGGACTTTCAGAAGCTGAAATTAGACACGGTTTAAAGACTTTTAAAGGTGTTAAACGAAGATTTGAATATCAAATAAAGACGAATGATTTGGTCTATATTGATGATTATGCGCATCATCCAACAGAAATAGAAGCATTGGTTTCTTCCGTTCGACTTTTGTATCCAAATCAAAAAATTACAGGTGTTTTTCAACCTCATTTATTTTCACGAACAAAGGATTTTTTCGAAGGTTTTGCTCATGAACTATCGAAATTAGATGAGGTTATTTTATTGCCAATTTATCCAGCTCGTGAAGAACCAATTGAAGGAATTAACAGTGATGCTTTGTTGCAAAAAATTACCTGTAAAGAGAAACATATAATGAGCCCATTTGAAGTAATTTCTCACTTGGCTAAAATTGAAAATGGCGTTTTATTGACAATAGGAGCTGGAGATATTGATCGTATTGTTGAACCACTAAAAAAGGCACTTTTATGAGAGTTTGGATTATAAGAAGTCTTTGGATACTTTTTGGAATAGGGGTGCTTGTTCTCTTATCAATGGTGCAAAATACTCAAAGAGAAACGGTCGTGAGTAAACCAGAAATTGTAATCCATGTAAAAGGTGAAAGTGCTTTTTTGACGGAAGATGAATTGTTTATCCGATTAAAAAGAAAAGGCTTTATTTTTAATGGACAAGCGCAACAAGAATTGAAATTATCCGCCATCGAAAAGTATATTAAATCAATGTCTGAAGTGAAAGATGCAAGGGTATACACTAAGATTGGCGAATCTTGGAAAATAGATGTTGACGTGCGAAAACCGATCGCAAGAGTTTTCAACAAATATGACGAAAATTTTTATTTAGATGAGGACGGTTTTGTTATGAAATCATCGAACTTGCATACTGCTAGAGTTGTGGTTGTTACGGGTTATATAAAAGATCGAATAAACTCTATTTCTGTCGATAAAATTATTAACAACGATACCTTGAAAAGTATTCGAAAATTAGATGATGTGTATCGAATTTCCAATTATGTTTGCAATGATCCATTGATGCAGTCTCTCATAGGCCAAATTCATTTGAAAAAAGACGGTGATTTTGTACTGATACCGCTGGTTGGTGGTCAAAAAATTATTTTCGGATCCGCTTTCACTGATGAAGAAGTTAGAGAGAAGTTTAAGAAATTGAAGATATTTTACAAGGAAGCAATTCCTTACGAAGGTTGGGATAAGTACGAAGAAATCAGTTTGAAGTACAAAAAACAAATCGTTTGTAGAACTGTTGAGGGATATATTGAAGAAAAATAAAAAAGAATATGGCAGAGATTATTGTTGGGCTTGATATTGGAACTACGAAGATTGCTTGTTTCGTTGGTAAGAAAAACGAACATGGTAAAATTGAAATTCTATCTATGGGAAAAAGTGAATCCTTAGGTGTTATGCGTGGTATGGTTTCAAATATTGAGAAAACAGTTCAATCTATAAAAGTTGCTGTTGACGAAGCACAACAACGTGTGGAAGGTGAATTAACTATTCGTGTCGTGAATGTTGGAATTGCTGGTCAGCATATTAAAAGTTTACAACACCGCGGAATTCATACCCGTGATCAAGTGGATAGCGAAATTTCACAAAAGGATATCAATGCGCTTGTTGAAGATATGTACAAATTGGTAATGCAACCAGGTGAAGCTATTATCACTGTTCTTCCGCAAGAATATATTATTGATAATGAACAAGGCATCAAAGATCCAATCGGAATGTTGGGAAGACGCCTTGAAGCAAATTTTCATATTATCACCGGTCAAGTTGGTGCATCACTAAATATTAGTAAATGCGTTGAAAAAGCTGGTTTAGAAGTTAAAGAAATTATTTTGGAACCAATCGCTTCAGCGGATGCAGTTCTTTCTGATGAAGAAAAGGAAGCAGGAGTTGTTTTGGTTGATATAGGTGGTGGAACAACAGATGTGGCAATTTTCCATGAAGGAATCATTCGTCATACTGCTGTTATTCCATTTGGTGGTAATGTAATTACAGAAGACATCAAAGAAGGTTGTACAATTATGAAGCGTCAAGCTGAAATGTTGAAAATGAAATTTGGATCAGCATTGGCTTCAGAAAGTCAGGAAAACGAAGTTGTTTGTATTCCTGGATTAAGAGGTCGTGAACCAAAAGAAATTACAATTCGAAATTTGGCGAGCATCATTCAAGCAAGAATGGAAGAGATTGTGGATTTAATTCATTATGAAATCTTAAATTCAGGATACAGTAAAAAATTGATCGGTGGAATCGTTGTAACTGGAGGTGGGTCTCAGTTGAAACATATCACACAATTGTTTGAATATATTACTGGAATGGATACTAGAATTGGTTATCCAACTGAGCATTTAGCAAACAACAATCACATCGAAAATTTAACGAGTCCAATGTACTCAACTGGAATTGGCCTTGTTTTAAAAGGATTCGAAGCATTAGAGAAAAAAGGTGTGACACCAGAAGCAGCTAGTTCAGGATCAGTTAAAACCCATTCTGTTAAAAACAGAGGTTCTTTTTTCGATAATATCGTTAAAAAAAGTCAAGGCTGGTTTAACGAAGAAGAATAATTAAGTATTAGAATAACAACAAATTATAGAAATTATGGAATTTGATTTACCGAAGGATACAAACTCAATTATCAAAGTAATTGGTGTTGGTGGAGGAGGAAGCAATGCTGTGAACCACATGTATAACCAAGGAATCATTGGTGTTGATTTTATCGTGTGTAATACAGATAAACAAGCTTTAGATATTTCACCGGTACCTTACAAAATTCAATTAGGACCATCATTAACTGAAGGTCGTGGTGCAGGTGCTATACCAGAAATCGGAATGAATGCAGCGATTGAAAATATCGAAGAAATTCGTGCATTATTGAGTAAAGACACTAAGATGGTTTTTGTCACTGCTGGATTAGGTGGTGGAACTGGAACTGGAGCTGCTCCTGTGATTGCGCAAGTTGCTAAGGAAATGGGAATTTTAACAGTAGGTATTGTTACTGTTCCTTTCGGTTTTGAAGGTCGTAAAAGAAGATTGCAAGCTGAAGAAGGTTTGGATAAAATGCGTCAAAATGTAGACACCTTATTGGTAATCAATAATGAGCGTTTAGGTGAAATGACTGGAAACCTTACAATCAGTAATGCTTTTTCTCAAGCTGATGATGTCTTAACAACTGCTGCAAAAGGTATTGCTGAAGTAATTGCTGTAACAGGAGCTATCAACGTGGATTTCAATGATGTTCGTACTGTTATGAAAGACAGTGGTGTTGCAATTATGGGTAGCGCTGCAGTTGAAGGTGAAAACCGTGCAACATTAGCAGTTCAAGGAGCATTAAATTCTCCATTGTTGAATGACAACGATATTAGTGGTGCTCAATATGTATTGTTGAACATTACATATGGTGATAAAGAAGTATTGATGAACGAAATTACTGAAATCACTGACTTCATTCAAGATGAAGCTGGCGCTACTGCAGATGTGATTTGGGGACATGGATATGACGCTACGTTAGGTGATAAATTGAGTGTA
>JBIIWQ010000135.1:0-6105 GCA_044338805.1 Crocinitomicaceae bacterium | reverse complement strand
ACGATCTATTAATCTAGGCAAAGGATAGTCTTGGATTTCAGATAACTTTATTTTTTTCCAATTTGAATCAACCATTAAAGGTTCTTCGGAGAAATGGTAAAATTTTGCATGTATGCGCTGATGAGACAAAATGTGTTTTATTTCAGATGATACTTTTGTTGGTTTCGACAAAGTATATTTCTCCCAATTAGATATTTCTGCATTGTCATTTGATTCAACTAAAGGAAATTGATAAAGATTTAGCCAGATGTCTTTTTGAAGACGTTTTTCCAAATATGTGTTTCCGTTTGAATCAAAAACCATAAAATGAAAATACCTATCTGTAACTTTAGTTTTTTTTGATTTGACAGGTCTTAATTTGATTGTCCCCTCAGCAAGACTCAAGCAATTTGTCGATAGAGGGCAAGAATTGCAGTTTGGATTAGTTGGTGTACATTGAAGTGCTCCAAATTCCATGATTGCTTGATTGAAAACATCCGGCTCTTTTTGAGTAATTAAATTCTGAGCTAATTCAAAAAAATATTTCTTCCCTGGACTAGAATCAATTGGGATTGAGAGATCAAAAACACGACTTAAAACGCGGTATACATTTCCATCCACAACAGCAACAGGTTCTTTATAAGAAAATGAAGCAATTGCAGCTGCAGAGTATGTTCCAATTCCTTTTAGCTCTAATAATTCCTTGTAAGTTTTCGGGAAAATCCCTTTTTTTTCAGTTGCAATTGTTTTTGCGGTAAAGTGCAGATTTCTTGCTCTGCTGTAATAACCTAATCCTTGCCAATGATTCAAAACATCCTGTTCAGATGCGTTCGCTAATTCAAAAACTGATGGATAGGCATTAATGAATTTTATATAGTACGATAATCCTTGTTCAACACGCGTTTGTTGCATGATAATCTCCGATAACCAAATTTTATAAGGGTCATTTGTGTTTCTCCAAGGCAGATCTCTTTTGTTTTGTCTATACCAATCCGTTATTAATAGGTCAAAATCAGTCATTAAGGGAATTTTTTATTTTTTTTTTGAATAATACAAAAATATAATCTTTTCTCGAAGTACTTTTGTCATCTGAAAATCAAATTGTTGAATAACAAAAATAAAAATAAAAAAATGACAAAAGCAGACATCGTAGCAGACATCGCCGGAGAAACGGGATTAGAAAGAGTAGAAGCTCTTAAAGCAGTAGAGGCGTTTATGACATCTATTAAATCTTCATTGGCAAATGGACAAAATGTATATTTAAGAGGTTTTGGAAGTTTCATTGTTAAAGAAAGAGCAGAGAAAACAGGAAGAAATATCTCTAAGAATACAACTATTATTATTCCAGCGCACAACATCCCTTCATTCAAGCCAGCAAAAACTTTTGTTGACGAAATTAAAAGCAAGGTTAAAGTAAATTAAGAGTTACTTTTCATTGTATAGATATTAATTCATTTGAATTTATTATCTTTGCACTCCCTGAATTTAATTAGGAAATGTTTTTCCTTTTAAATCAGGTTTTTAGAGCGAAATTAACAACTTAAATATAAGATTATGCCAAGTGGTAAAAAAAGAAAAGGTCACAAGATGGCTACGCACAAGCGTAAAAAAAGATTAAGAAAAAATCGTCATAAGAAGAAAAAGTAACAAATTGTTACATGATAATATAAACTTAGTAGGTTTTGGCTTGCTAAGTTTTTTCTGTTTTTTAACTTTTAAATAAAGCTTCGTGAGTTTAGAACTAATAGTCGATGCCCGTAAAGGTAGCATCTGGCTTGCTTTATTGCGTGACGGGAAACTTATTGAGTTGCATGAAGAAAGAGGGAATAATGATTTCTCAGTTGGTGATATTTATCTTGGAAAAGTAAGAAAAATTGTACCAAGTCTTAATGCTGCTTTTGTTGATGTTGGATATGAAAAAGATGCCTTTTTGCATTATTTAGATCTTGGACCTCAATTTAATTCTCTTAATAAGTTTACAAAAGACACGCTACACGGCAAGCAAAGCGTATCCGATCTTCTTTATTTTAAAGGTGAAGGTGACATCCCTAAGGATGGAAAAATTAATGACATTATTTCCTCTTCTCAACCAATATTGGTTCAAGTTGCGAAAGAACCAATTTCTAGTAAAGGCCCACGTTTGTGTGCAGAAATTACTTTAGCTGGAAGATATTTAGTACTTGTTCCTTTTTCTGATAAGATTTCAATATCTCAAAAGATAAAAGAACCAGAGGAAAGAAAACGATTGAAGGATTTGATGGAAAGCATCAAGCCTAAGAATTTTGGTGTGATAATACGCACCGTGGCTGAAAATCGTAAAATTGAATTATTAGATCAGGATCTTAAAAATCTACTTGAAAAGTGGAAAACGATGTATGCTAATCTGAAAATTTCAACTCCTCCTAAAAGAGTGTTGGGTGAGATAGATAAAACATCTTCTATTTTGCGTGATTTATTGAATGGTGATTTTACAAATATTCATGTTAACGATGAAACTCTTTTCGGTGAAATGAGAGAATTTGTTACTGGAATTGCACCAGGACGTGAAAATATCTTGAAACTTTACGATAGTAAGATTAGTATTTTTGAAAGATTTGGAATCACCAAGCAAATAAAAACTCTTTTTGGAAAGAAAGTTCCATTGCCAAGTGGTGGCTACTTAATTGTAGAACATACGGAAGCAATGCACGTTATTGATGTTAATAGTGGTAACCGTAAAGGTGCTGACGGGCAAGAAAGTAATGCAGTCGCAACCAATATGGAAGCGGCTGAAGAGATTGCTAGAGTTTTGCAATTAAGAGACATGGGTGGAATCGTTTGTGTTGACTTTATTGATATGCACGACCGCGAAAACAACAAAATTCTTTTTGAGAAATTGAAAAGTCACATGTTGCGCGACCGAGCAAAACACAATATCTTGCCTCCTTCCAAGTTTGGCGTTATAGAAATTACACGTCAACGAGTTAGACCAGAAACAGATATTAATACTTCTGAAATGTGTCCTACTTGTAATGGAACAGGAGAGGTTCAAGCAAGTATTTTATATGCTGAAGAGATTGAATCTAACTTGAATTATTTATTAGTAGATAGAAAAGAAAGTCATGTGAGCTTGCTTGTTCATCCTTATTTGGAAGCGTATTTCAAAAAAGGGATTATCTCGAGACAAGTAAAATGGTTCTTTAAATACAAAAAATGGATCACTGTAAGAGGTGTCACAGCACACCATTTACTGCAATATTCATTTGTAAATAAGATTAACGAGGAAATTGCACTCTGACATGAAGTCGGAGTGTAAATACTCTCTTTTAGAAGCAAAAGCTAAGCTAGAAGCGCTTTGTGCTTATCAAGAGCGATGTCAGCTCGAATTACGTCAAAAACTAAGTTTATGGGGATTCAATGAGGAAGATAGTGATGTCTTAATTTCAGATTTGATTTCTAATCGGTTTTTAGATGAAGAAAGATTTGCTTCTGCATTTGTTTCTGGTAAATTCCGCATTAAAAAATGGGGAATTATAAAAATAAAAAGTCACCTTTCCAAAAAACGTATTTCTAGTTATTCAATTCAAAAGGCACTCAAAGAAATTGACCGTGATGAATATTGGGAGACTCTTTTTTCTCTTGCGATTAAAAAACAAAAAGAATTATTAAAAGAGAAAGACCCTTGGCAAAAAAAAGTCAAAGTGATGCGTTTTTTGCAATCAAAAGGTTATGAAAGTGACTTGATACAAGATGCTGTAAAAACAGTTTTTTCTACTGAGAAATAAGTTTTTGAACAGCAATTTCTTGTTCACCTAAATAATTAACAAACGCTATTTTAACAGTGTACAAGCCTGAAACTTCTGGCGTTGAAAACGAGCCATAACTTTGATTAGAAATTTTTTCGGTCATAATTAATTCACCAGCATTATTGTAAAGTGTTACAGTGAATTCAGCAATTTCATCATAGGCAGAACGAACAATAAATTTCCCGTTTTTTGAAGCAGGATTAGGATATATATTAAATTTATCTGAAGCTTCATTTATGAAAATCGTTTGATCAAAATGAAATAAAAACAATCCGTTTTGTCGATCAGAGACAATTATTCGACCGGATAAATAATTTGAAAATACTCCCCAAGCGCCATTCATCTTAAAAATAGATGACGTTGGATAAGTATCGTAACTTGCTATTTCGATTGGAGCATTTCTAATATCAAAAATTCTTAATCCTTCATTATAGTATGCAACAAAAGCAAATTGGTTGGTGCACATTATGTTGTGAGGCACACTATTATTTTCATAATTTGTCCCGAAAAAACTTTGAACTTGAATAGAGTAATCAGAACCTACGGTACATTTTTTAATGCGTTTACCATTGGTTTCATCAGCAAAAATGTATGTCAATCCATCTGGACTTAACCATCCTTGATGATTGTATCCTTGATCTTGATAGAAAGTAAGATTATTGATATAACTGGGAGTTGAAGGATTCGTGAAATCATAAACTCTTAATCCTTCATCACCACAATTTAATATTGCAACGTTATCCCGAACATAACAATCGTGAACAACAGGAATATCAGATGGGCCTTCCCAAAGTAAAACAGGATTAACAGGGTCGGTCAGTGAAAACACGCGTAATGGAACTAAAGATAATGGACTTCCAGCTACAATTGGTGTCACAAGGCAAGCGTAAAGTAATGCATTTGCTGTGTCAATTGAAATGTTGTGTATCTTGCCGAAATTTAAATCTTGAATATCAGCTACTTTAATAACTGAATCGGGCAGATAGCTTAAGTCTATTATTTGCAAACTACTATTTCCTTCATCACAAATAGAATAAGTATAATTTCCAAAGGTTTTAAATTCTCGATGAATGACTTGGGACGAATTAAAACGACCTTCAACGAAGCCACATTGAATTAATTTGTTTTCAGTCGAAAGTCTAAAAAAATGTGTTCCTTCCGTCGAACCAATGATTGCATATTCAGTATTATTTCTTGTAAATCCCCAACATCCACTGTATCGCACATTGCTTGTGTTTGTAACTAAAGTATCTTCGTTCCAATTATCAAGGAATGTGATATTTTTTTGTTCTTGCGCTTGAAGCAGAATAGTGCAAAAAAGATAAAGAAATAGAATAATCCTTTCCATTTGGTAAACGTTGTACTGTAAAGATAAAAACAATAGAAGGAATTAGAATATTTTAACTTTTAATAGGTGAATATTAATTATTTTAGTGCTCAAAATGAAATTAAGGTGTCAGACGCAGTAATTATTATTCCAACTTACAATGAAATTGAAAACGTTGAACACATGGTTCGAGCAATCATAGCGTTTGAAAAGGATTTTCATATTTTATTTGTTGATGATAATTCGCCAGACGGAACAGCTGAAAAAATTGAAGAACTACAACTTGAATTTCCTGCTAGAATATTTCTTGAAAAAAGGGAAGGGAAACTTGGGTTAGGAACAGCGTACATTCACGGTTTTAAAAGTGCAATTCAAAAAGAGTATGAATTTATTTTTGAAATGGATTGTGATTTTTCACATAATCCTGATGACTTGATTCGATTATACAATGCTTGTGTTCAAGGTGCTGATTTAAGTATAGGTTCTCGCTACTGTAAGGGTGGGAAAGTGAAAAATTGGCCATTAAAGAGAGTTTTAATGTCTTATTTTGCAAGTGTTTATGTTCGAATGATTTTATTTATTTCAATAAAAGACACAACAGCAGGTTTCAAATGTTACCGACGTAAAGTATTGGAAACAATTAATTTGGATGCAGTCACATTTAAAGGGTATGCTTTTCAAATATGTATGAAATATGCGGCTGTTAAACATGGATTTAAAATAACTGAAGTCCCAATAACGTTTGTTGATAGACTTTATGGAATTTCAAAGATGAGTTCAGGAATTTTTAAAGAAGCCTTCTTTGGGGTTTGGAAAATGCGAAAAATGAAATTATGAGTTCTACGATTCTATTAAAATCTGCAACTATTGTTAATGAAGGTCAGCAAGTTGTTGCTGATATATTAATTAAGAATGGAATAATTGAAAAAATAAGTTCTCAAATTGAACAAATCGAGAATGCGAAGGTTTACGATCTAGAGGGTAAGTTTGTCCTTCCAGGTTGTATTGATGATC
>JBIIWQ010000075.1:0-8025 GCA_044338805.1 Crocinitomicaceae bacterium | reverse complement strand
TATCATTAATTGAAAAAACTCAAAACAACACCGAACTAATTTGCAGCATTGATGTTGAGTGTCCGTTAGAATTTCTTTCCTTAGAAGAACAAACTCAAATTTATCGTATTCTTCAAGAATGCATTAATAATACCTTGAAACATGCTGATGCGAGTGCACTTAAAATCACATTCAAAAAACAATTATCTAACCTCGAAGTTAAATATCAAGATAATGGCATGGGGTTTATAGAAGCTATAAAAAGTTCAGAAGGAATTGGTATGATGACGATTAGAGAAAGAGCGCATGCAATAAAAGGTAAAATTACAGCTGTCAATTCCACCAAAAATAAAGGGTTTAAATTATTACTCACAATTCCTTTATCTACATAACAATGAAAGTATTAATAGCTGATGACCATCCAATATTTCGCAGTGGCTTAAAATTTTTATTAGAAGCTTCTTTTGATAAATTAACGCTCACTGAATTCGAAAATGGACAAGATTTATTGGATTTTGCCAAAACAGGTTCAGCAGATGTAATAATTGTAGATATAGACATGCCTGTTAAAAACGGGTTGCAAGTTTGCGAAGAATTGACCCAAAATAAAAATTCCGCGAAAATTATTGTTTTGACCATGCACAAAGACCTTGAATTGTTGAAACTAGCATTTTATAATGGCGCTAATGGCTATTTAGTTAAAGACAATACATCTGAAGAATTAGTCGATTGTATTCAAACAGTTTTGGCGGGGAGTAATTATTTAGCAAAAGGCATTCGTGATCAAGAGAATATGAATGAACAAGAAGATTCAACTAAATTTCATATAGCTGAATTATTAAATTCACTTACAAGAACAGAGCTAAAAACATTAAAATTGGTCAGTAAAAAACTATCAAGTAAAGAAATCGCAGATTTTCTTTTTGTTTCAGTTAAATCCGTAGAGAATTATCGCTCGCGTATTTGCAAAAAACTTAATCTTGATGCAAGAAATAATAGTTTATTGATTTGGGTTTTGGATAATAAATTGATTATTGATGGAATAAAATAAAGTTCTATTTTTTTAATTTATTCAAAATTGAAGTCGTTGAGAATCCTTCTACTAATTGAATAGCGACAACCTCTCCCCCATTTTTCAAAACAATTTCTGAACCAACGATATATTTTTTTGAGTGCGTATCCGTTTCATTTGGATCATAATCCGCACCTTTTACGAGAACATCAGGAACAAGAAATTCGATTAAACTTTGAGGAGTTTGATCATCAAAAAACACGACTAAATCAACAAATCCTAAAGCGGTTAAAACAATTGCTCTTGCGTCTTCTGAATTTATTGGTCTGTCGTCTCCTTTTCCCTGTTTTTTAACAGATTTATCAGTATTTATTGCAACAATTAATCGCTTTCCTAATTCGGCCGCTTTTGCCAAATATGTAACATGACCTTTGTGAAGGATGTCAAAACAACCATTCGTAAAAACCACCTTGTCGCCTTTTAGATGCCACATAGCTATTAGCCGTTTAGCATCTTCCATGCTTACAATCTTACTCTCCAGATACTCTAATCGACTCATCTTCTTTTTTAAAATTATTTGGTAATAATATTAATGAAATTAATCCTAATACAATCATTACGAGTGTTTGGCTTACCCATAGTAACATTCCAAGGGCATTTCCAATCGCCTGTGCATCATTCGGATGATCTTTCCCTATATAAAAAGCAACTACTAAACCAACTAATAAAGGAAAAGTTCCTATACCGCCATTTGTAAACATTATACCCAGAGACCCGGCTATAAATGCTAGTAATATTCCAGGAAAGGCAATTGGCGCCGTTTGATCAAGTGATAAAAAGGGTATTGCAAACATTGCTACATAAGCCCCCCAAATTACAAGTGTGAAAAATAAATAAGCAAAAGGTTGTTTTAATTTGAAAATCGAAAGCAATCCTTTCAAAATATCTTTCGAAAAATTCAAAACTTTTAAACGAAAGTTTCTTTTAAAAACAATGAAGTAACTAAACACACATCCAATAACAAGAATGAAAATATAGACGAACATTTTCAGTGTAAATGCTTCAGTTGAATTTGAACCAACACCACTAAATTTGTGTTGAATTTGAGATTTAATTTCAATAAAGTCTGAGAAACCTAAAAACGCCGTAAGGCACGCTATTAAAATAAGCACCACCAAATCCACTGCTCTTTCAGCTATAATTGTTCCAAAAGAGGAAGTAAATGGAATTCCATCTGATCGATACAGCATTGCAGAACGAGATGCTTCTCCTGCTCTAGGAATGGTAAGATTCATTATATATCCTATCATTACAGCATGATAACGATTCCAGAATTTTGTTTTATAACCTAAAGGTTCTAACACATATTTCCAACGATATGCTCTAGAAAGAAAAGCAACAAACCCAAGAATCATTGAAATTATAATCCAAAAATAATTTGCTTCTCTAATAGCTTTATAAAATAACAATTTTGCTTCTTCGGTCATTTCAGCAAAAAACACCCAAATAAGATAAACTCCTAATAAAAGTGGTAATACTGTTTTGACAAGAGTCAAAATTGTTTTTTTTGTCATCAATCAATCAAATTGGTTTCTTCATTTGGAAAAACTAAACATGGTTTAAATGATTTTGCTTCTTCAAAATCCATATATCCATAACCGATTATAATAATAACATCTCCCATGGCTACTCTTCTTGCTGCGGGACCGTTCAAACAAATTGTACCTGATTTTTTTGCTCCTTTAATAACATACGTTTCGAAACGCTCGCCGTTATTAATATTCACAATTTGGACTTTTTCCCCTTCTATTAAATTGGAGGCATTCATTAAATCCTCATCAATTGTAATACTGCCAATATAATTTAAGTCAGCCTGAGTAACCCTTACTCGATGAATTTTTGATTTTACTACTTGTATCAACATCTCTTTTCAATAATCAGAAACAAAGTTAATTGAAATTTAAAATTAGAGAAATATAAATCGAAATGTACAGGAATTCTTTAAAGCTGAATAGTATCAATTAATCTCACATTGCCACAGAATGCAGCAATACAGCATGTAGAATCTTCGGCCCAAGAATCACCAAGGCTTTGCAACGTATTTCCTTCTACTATTTCAAGATATTCTAGGGTCAAATCTCCTTTCATAAAATAATCTTTAGCCAATTTTTTAGCCTCTTCGGGATTACATTTATGTTTCAACTCTTTTAAATAAGTGAGTGTTTGGTATATAATTAAAGCATCTGTTTTTTGATTTTCCGTCAATCTTAAATTCCTACTACTCATTGCAATTCCGCTTTTTTCGCGCAACGTTGGGCATGCTACGATTTCAATAGGTAAATTCAAAATCTCAACCATTTTTTTAATTATAGCAACTTGTTGAAAATCTTTCAACCCAAAATAGGCTTTATTCGGTTGGACAATTTGAAATAAATTACGGACAACGTGCATTACGCCTTGAAAATGCCCTGGTCGATATTTCCCTTCCAGTAGTTCGTCAGTTCCGTTTAAATCGATTTTGTCAAATGAATCATTGGGAGGGTAAACTTCATTGTACTCAGGGGCAAAAATTAATATGTCTCCAGTATTTTCTAAAAATGCTACATCCGTGGATAACATTCTTGGGTATTTTTCAAGATCTTCTTTATTATTAAATTGAGTTGGATTCACAAAAATACTTACCACAACAACATCAACTTCTGACATCGCTCTTTTAACTAATGCGAGATGACCTTCATGTAAAGCACCCATAGTTGGAACAAAACCAATAGATTTATTTTCAGCTTTAGCTTTATCAAGCGCAATTGTTAATGTTTGTCTTGTGTAAAATACACTCATAAGAATCAGTTGGTTAAAAAAGACCAAACAACAAAACTATTTCTTTTTGTTGAAGTTCCGATTTTTTTTCTATATTTTTGTACTGTTTTTACGAATCAATAATTCATGGAGAAAAAGAAAATACTTTTTGTATCACAAGAAATCGCACCCTTTTTACCAAAATCAGAAATCTCAAGTACCGCAAGACGTCTTCCTCAAGGAATTCAAGAATCTGGAAAAGAAATTAGAGTTTTTACTCCACGTTTTGGAAGTATCAATGAGAGACGAAACCAACTTCATGAAGTAATTCGCTTATCAGGAATGAACTTGATTATAGATGACAATGATCATCCGTTAATAATTAAAGTTGCATCAATTTCGGCAGCACGTATGCAAGTATACTTCATTGATAATGATGAATACTTCAAACGTAAAAATACAACTGCAGATGATAAAGGCGTTTTTTATAACGACAATGATGAAAGATCAATGTTCTTCTGCAGAGGAGTTTTAGAAACTGTTAAAAAACTTGGTTGGCAGCCGGATGTTATTCACTGCCACGGTTGGATGACTTCATTGATGTCTTTATATATCAAAAAACTTTACAACAAAGACCCTCATTTTGCTGACACAAAAGTCGTTTATAGCATGTATAATGATGACTTTAACAATAATTGGGATGCACGATTTGCTGAGAAGCTTAAATTTGATGGCTTTGATGATGAGGTAGTGAATCAGTTGGCTGATACAAGTTTTGAAAATATTACACGAGTAATAACAAAATATGCTGATGGAATTAACGTTTCAAGTGAAGAATTAACGCCATCATTGAAAGCAATATTTGATGAAGCTACGTGTTTAAAACAAGAATACGTTGCAGAAGAAAATCAAACTAAGGTAATGTCTGAATTTTTTAATAAAGTAATTGAAGAAACTGTACTCATATAAAATGAATTTTAAGAACACCATTTCGTGGCGGAAAGTTTTTGGACTTTCCGCTACTTTTTTATTGGCCCTTTTATTAATTGTTTCTTGTAAGAAAAAAGATTCTAATCTTGGTATTAATACGATAGATCCAAATGATCTTTTAAACTCGGCACAGATTGACACTTTTTCATTGACAACTTTCTCGATTAAAGAAGATTCTATCATTTCTGATAATCCCGCATACGCAGTTTTAGGTTCCTATAACGACCCTAAATTTGGAACATTTAACGGGAGTTTTTATACCCAATTTAGATTATCTGGCACTGACCCAAATTTTGGTGATATTTCAACAATAACAATTGATTCATTGATTTTAGGGTTGGAATATGCTGGATACTATGGGAGTTTTACCAATCAAACATTAGAAGTTTTTGAAATGACCGAAAGCATCTATATTGATTCTACGTATTATTCTTTCTCGACAAAAAATCATTCGGTAACAAACTTGGTAGAAACAGGTTTTGAAACGTTTACACCGGATCCCAATGGAATTACTGTTATTGATTCAGATACTGTAGATACGCAACTCCGAATTCGTTTAAAAAATGCTTTAGCACAACAGTTCATTGATGAAGCAGATCCTTCTGGGGGTGCTACTTTTTCATCTAATGAAAATTTCTTAAATTATTTTAAAGGATTGTATGTAAACGTAAATAATGGGTCTCAACCTAGTGGTTCAGGTGGTGTTTTTTATTTTAATTTGAATGACCCATTATCGAAATTGACTATTTATTACAAACAAGCTGGAGTTCCTAAAACATATGATTTTTTGATTAATTCAGAATGTGCAGATTTTAACCATGTTGATGTCAATAATTCTGGAACAAATGTTCAAACTGTTATCAACGATACTATAAGTGGTCAATCTGAATTTTACGCTCAGGCATTTAATTCACGTGCAATAATTGATATACCTGGTATAAAAAATATTCCAAAAAATGCAATTATTCACAAGGCCGAATTAATACTTCCGATACAATACCAAACTGGCGCGAAATATCTTCCGCCAAATGAATTATCTGTCTCTGCAAGAATTAATGGCGTTCTTTCGGGAATAGGCGTTTTTGGTTTTTTCGATTATAGTTATAAAAACTATACCATTGATATAAAGAATTATCTGCAAGCATATATATCAGGTCAAATTAATACGACGGAACTAATTGTTTCTCCAAGATATTTTATTAATTCAGCTGAACGCGTTATTTTTAATGGTCCGAATACAATTAATAAATCTAAACCAAAATTGGTAGTAACTTATACAGAATTTTAACATGTGTGGAATTGTAGCTTATATCGGTAAAAAACAAGCATATCCTATCATTCTTAAAGGATTAAAAAGATTAGAATATCGTGGGTATGATAGTGCGGGTATTGCATTATTAAATGAAAATCAAATCAACCTATATAAAAGGCAGGGAAAGGTTGCCAACTTAGAAGAGTTTGCCGCGAATAAGGATTTAAATGGTACTTCTGGAATTGGACATACTCGTTGGGCAACACATGGTGCTCCAAATGATGTAAATGCCCATCCTCATTATTCTACTGATGGAAACCTTGCATTGATTCACAACGGTATTATTGAAAATTATGATACCCTTCGCAAAGAATTGATACTTCATGGTTACGTTTTTAAAAGTGAAACTGATACTGAAGTATTGGTGCATTTAATTGATGACATCCAAAAAAACGAACATGTTTCAATTGCTGAAGCAGTGAGATTAGCGCTACTTAATGTAGTTGGAGCATATGCCATTGTTGTAATTTCTAAAGATAATCCTAATCAATTAATTGCTGCAAGAAAAAGTAGTCCATTAGTTGTTGGCATTGGAGGTGAAGGTGATTTTTACTTAGCATCTGACGCAACTCCGATTGTTGAATATACAAAAAGAGTTGTTTATTTAGAAGATGAAGAAATAGCAATTGTAGATTTAAATGATGGGTTAAAGATTTTTAACATCAATAATCAAGAAAAAACACCTTATATACAACAATTAGAATTGCAATTAGAAGCTTTAGAAAAAGGCGGTTATGAGCATTTTATGTTAAAAGAAATTCATGAACAACCTCGTTCAATTAGAGATTGTTTTAGAGGTAGAATGAATGCAGATGAAGGTTGGGTTTCTTTGGGTGGAATAAAGGAGTATGAGCAAAAAATGATTAATGCTCAACGTATTGTAATGGTTGCATGCGGTACATCTTGGCATGCATGCCTCGTTGGAGAATATTTGTTTGAAGACTTGGCTCGAATTAACGTGGAAGTTGAATACGCTAGTGAGTTTCGCTATAGAAACCCTATTATAAACGAAAATGATATTGTTATTGCTGTATCTCAATCTGGTGAAACTGCCGATACGATGGCAGCACTTGAATTAGCGAAATCAAAAGGGGCAACTATACTTGGAATTTGTAATGTTGTTGGTTCTTCTATTTCTAGAATCACCGATGCTGGATCGTATACACATGCTGGACCAGAAATTGGAGTTGCATCAACAAAAGCGTTTACTGCTCAAGTAACGGTATTAACGCTCATGGCGCTATCTCTTGCGCATAAAAAAGGAACTATTAGTGACACTAAATTTCATACTATGCTTGCAGAATTGGAAGCAATTCCTGAAAAAGTAAAAATGGTGTTAGAAAAAAATGACCTAATTGAAAAAATTGCTTTAGAGTATAAAGATGCGACAAATGCACTTTATTTAGGAAGAGGTAGTTCTTTTCCTGTTGCATTAGAAGGAGCTCTAAAACTTAAGGAAATTTCTTATATACATGCTGAAGGTTATCCTGCTGCTGAAATGAAACATGGACCAATCGCTCTGATTGATGAAGAAATGCCTGTTTTTGTAATTGCAACAAAAGGTACTTCATACGAAAAAGTTGTTTCAAATATTCAAGAAGTTAAAGCACGAAAAGGAAAAATAATTGCAATCGTCACTGATGGCGATGAAACTGTTAGAGAAATTGCAGATCATATTATTGAAATTCCAGATACAGACGAACATTTAGTTCCAATATTAGCAACAGTTCCTTTTCAACTTTTATCTTATCACATTGCAGTTATGAGAGGTTGTAATGTTGATCAACCAAGGAATCTTGCAAAATCTGTAACGGTAGAGTAGAACGAACGGGTATTTGGTTGGTCTGTAAGTGTTTTAGGGGGTTTCAGAAGGTTTTTCCTCTGGACGTTTTTAATAAACGGGTGGTTTATACCCTCGAAAATCAATGGAATTTTA
>JBIIWQ010000074.1:0-8029 GCA_044338805.1 Crocinitomicaceae bacterium | reverse complement strand
TTGTTCCTTCAGAAAATTCAATAAAATTGTTTTACCAGAACCTGTTTTACCGCCCAAAACAATAATTTTAAATGGATTGTCAAACGATTTTAAAACTACTCCACGAAAAGCTTTATATCCACCTTTCAAAAGAATCGGTTCTATTCCATAGAATTCTAAAAGAAATGCATAGAATTGGCTTCTCATTCCTCCTCTCCAACAATGAACCAAAACTTGATTGTCTTTCACCAGTTTAACTCCTTGTTTTAAACGGATACTCATAAATGGACCAAGTAATTCCAATCCTTTATAAACGGCTGGTTCACGGCCATTTTGTTTATAAATAGTACCTACGATTTTCCGTTGTTCATCAGATAATATTGGGATATTCCCTGCCGTTGGAAAGTGACCACTAAAAAATTCATTTTCACTGCGGACATCGATAATCGGCATCTGTTCGGCTAATTCAATAAATTCCTCAATGGAAACAGATTTGGTCATTGTGTAAAGTTAAGTTATAGTTCCAATAATCTTAAACAAAAAAGCAGGTTATAAATAACCTGCTTTCATTAAATAATTAACTATTTATTTTTTCAGAACAATACCATCTGCTTCAAAACCTAATTCAAATTTTGGTTCGGTAATTTTTGCAATTTCTTCTTTACTTTTTCCTGCATCTTCAGCAAAATGTTGCAACAGTTCAACACTTACAGTATCCCAATGTGCAACACCATGTAAATATGCTTCAGTACCAATTTTTGTTTTTGGTGGAATTGTAAAATGATCTTTAAAACGCACCATGAAGGTTTCGCCATTTCCTTTGTCAACATTAATCCAGCAACCCGCTTTTGAGCAAACTTCAGAAATTGGTGCAAAAAAGGTAAATTCCATTTCGGCTTTTTGACCTTCAAATGTTTTCAACATTTCATTGACTGTTACAGATTTAGATGTATCAACCTTCACAAGACCATAACTTTTCCCTAATTCAACGGCATTCTCAGACGTCCCTTTGTCTCCACACGAAGCAGCAACAAAAGCCAAACTTGCAATAACTAATAATTTTTTCATTTGATTTATTTTTCAGCAAATATGCGAAGTTTATTGGAACAATACAATGACGATGGTCATGTATAAAACAAAAAAAGGTCATCCGTCAGCTGACGAATGACCTTTAAAAAATCATATTTTTTTTATTTCATAAAATTAATGAAGAACTCATCAGTACTTAAAGTTCTACCATCAACTATAACATTTTGAATACCGCAGGCTGTTAAAAAACGGACAACAACATGTCTGTTCTTGTCATCATTCGTTACCATTGTAATTTTCGCTTCATTTGTTTTCTCTGAATAAACTACAGTGAAATAATGAACATAATATTGAGCATTTTTCGCTACCTCGTCAGCAGTTAATTTATTTCCAAGAATAAAAGAATAATTTCCTGTTTCTTTACTTGAAATTAATTCAGTTTTTGATTGTGCCGTTGCAGTATTAATTTCTTGTGCATATGACATTGTAACCATACTTACAACTGTCAAAACTGATAAAAATAATGTTCTCATATTGTTTGTTTTTTAGGTAGACGATAGTTGTGTTTAAAAAGTTGTATTGACTTCTGAAAGCTAATGTACAATTTTTTTGCCAAATTTGTTTTCTGATGTTTAAACTTTTATCATTTTTCGACGAGCACAAAATTGAAGCCGGTTGCGATGAAGCTGGACGTGGTTGTTTAGCAGGCCCAGTTGTTGCTGCATCAGTAATTTTGCCGAAAGATTTTTATCATCCATTATTAAATGATTCAAAACAAACGAGTGAAAAACAACGTGATTTATTGCGCCCAATAATTGAAAAAGAGGCAATATCATTTGCTGTTGCTTTTGTTTCGCCTAAAGAAATTGATGAAATCAACATCTTACAAGCTAGTTTTCTTGCCATGCATCGTGCAGTAGATCAATTTAATATACAGCCCGAATTGTTATTAATTGATGGGAATCGTTTTAAGCCTTATTCTAACATACCTCATGAATGCATCATAAAAGGTGATGGAAAATATTTAAATATTGCTGCTGCTTCTATTTTAGCCAAAACATATAGGGACGAATATATGGAAAAGTTGAACGAAGAATTTTTAGCTTATTCATGGAAACAAAATAAAGGTTATCCAACAATTGCTCATAGAGCCGCGATTGAGAAATATGGCCCCACTGTTCATCATCGAATGTCTTTTACCTTATTAGCTCCTCACCAACTTTCATTGTTTGAGTAAACAACTCATTGTTCATTTAAATAATTTTGTAGCTCAAATTTTGAAATTTAAACTGCTAATTTTGGACAAATTCAATCAAAATGCGCGCACGTTACCTTTTAATTTCTTTAGGAATAATAAGTCTATTCTGGATTGGCTTTGTTGCAGTTGATCTGATTGATAAAAAAGATGCCTTATCACCTTCTTTCCTTTTTGGAAAAGAAGATCATCAATTATTAATTATTAATAGGAAGGCGGAAGTGGATTTAAATGCAATTCCTTTTAAAACAAATCCTAAAAATCACGAAATAATAAATACACTATTGCCATTTATAAAAGATGAAAAATCAATCTATATAAGTGCAGAACGAAGGCATTTTTTAATTGAATCAAAGTTTCATTGGACTAAAAATAAGGTGATTCAATTACTTAGAAAAAGTGGGTTGAAATTCGAAACAAATGGTTTGAAATCTTTTCAAATCACGAATTACAAAATTGAATTTAACAAGAACTTCTTGTACTTTCATGAATCTAATTTCACAACAACGACACAAGAAAAATGGTTTACGTTCGATAGAAAATCAAGTGCCGCATTAATTGATTTTAATTCAGAAATTCCATCGCTTCAAGAAATCTATTTTAAAGGTGCGAATACTATTGAATTTCACTCAAAAAATGATAAAAAAATCCTTGGAAATCAAGTGGTAGATCAAGAGTTGTTTTCTTCTGTTTTACCTAAAAACATTACAGATTATCATTTCAAGGAAAAGGAATATGCTAAAAGCACGGATTCAATTTTCAGAATTAATGTAATGTCGAAATGGGTAAACAAAGGCTTTGTAACAATTGATTTCAAAGGTAGCAAAGTGCTCTTCTCTGATTTTATAACAGGTCAGGATCCAATAAATGTATTGTGTGACTATCTAAAAATGGATGTAGACAATGAGGCACATGCTTTTTTCGAAAATGTACAATTAACAAAAGACTTTCCGAGCCGAAGTTCAACTGGTATTTATGTCTATTCCATGAATGACTACGTTTTAATTTCTGAGGATCAATCAGCATGCGAAGAGATTATTGCTCAAAATAAACTTGGTAATACGCTGTCTTCTAATCCGCCAGCGTTGGCGTTTTTATACGATGGCCTTCCAGCTCGAGTTTCTGAGAGAATAGTGAATTCAAAACAAAAATCAAGCAGGACAGTTTATAAATCTAAAATTTTAGAAACACAATTAATGGTTCACCAAAGTGAAGACGCACAAATTGTTATTGCGAATGGTGAAACATTAACAATTAGTGTTGATGCTGTAATTCAAGATTTTATTTCTTTTGATGGAAAAGGCAATGCTGCAGTTTTAACAGCAACAGGTGAATTAATGTATTATATCAATGGAAAACCTGCATGGATTAAAAACTTAAATTCAAAAGCTATAGGTTCAATTACGTATATTGAAGAATTTCAACTTCTTCTAATTACATGTAAAAATTCGATCCACTTACTTGACAAGCAAGGATTATATGTTTTTAGGGGACCAATAAACTTAAGAGGAAAAACTCCTTCGCAGATTGCAACGAATTATAAATGGAAAAATAAAATGTACTTAGTTTATCCTGATCAAAGTGGCAATTTGATTATGTATAATTCGAAGGGAGCTTTGCAAGGGAATATAAATACCAATATGAGTGATATAAGTGCACCAATTGATGCTTGGGTGAGTCAAAATAAATTATTTTTTGGAGCACATTCTAAATCACTTTTTAAAATGATTGATGCCAATGGTAAAAAGGAATTTAGAACATTCAATTTACCTGGTGAAAGCCAATCTTTTACGAAATCGAATGAATTATTCTTGTTTACTAAAGAAAGTGGAAATTTAATGTACCTCGATCAAAAAGGAAACAAACATACCATGAATTCAAATCTTTCTGGAAAATTAATTAAAACTACAACAGGAAGAAAGGAAGGCTTTTTAATAAACTGTAACAATCAAACCATTTCGGTTTTTAGTTCGTTAGGTTTACAATTGGGAACAACAAAAACAGATTTCACAGACATTGAATACAGTGATGTTCAAACCATAAATGGAAGAACTTATGTTTCACTTATTGATGGTTTGGAGAATAATGTATATTTGTACCAATTAAATGGCGAAAAATTACTCGACCAATCGTTTGAAGGAATGAAAAAATGTATGCTCAATTGGGCAGATGGCAATGTAATTCTAACAACGATAGTTGATAACTATTTAATACAATACAAATTAAAACTTTAAACTTTACTTTATGAGAATTATTCAAAAAGCAATTTTGTTTTTTAGTGTTTCACTTGCTTTTCAAGTAAGTTCACAAAACTATTTAGGCATCTATGGCAGCAATTATTCAGGCGTTATGGGTACCGATATCCAACCTGCAAGCTTCGTAGATAGTCGTTTTGTTGTTGATATTAATTTGGCAAGTTTCAGCGGAGCTGCATGGAATAATGCAATGTCTTTCACCACTGCTGATATGCCAAAATGGTGGACGAAATCGTTTGGAAGTGATTCTCCTACTCCAAACCCATATAACGACTGGATGAGTCCAGATAGCACTTTTATGGATCGCTATGTTAAACGTCATTATGATGTCAACTCTACAAAAGTATTGGGAATCTATAATAACATTCAACTTGATGTATTAAATTTTATGTTTCATATTAAACCAACTATTGCAATTGGTTTAGCTATAAAGGTTCGTTCAATTACCAATATAGACGATATTGACCCGAAATTAGCAACACTTTTTGAAAAAGATTGGGATATTTCAACGTTGTGGAATCAAAAGTTCAATGAAAAATTATTAGACGTCAATCACTTAACTTGGGCTGAATATGGCTTTGTTTATTCTCAAGTAATTAAAGATGACGGCGAGCATTTTATGAAAGCTGGCGGTAAAGCAAAATACTTGACGGGTTTTGCCGCTGCATACATGCACACGAACAATTTTCAATACAATGTTTACAATCAAGATTCTTTACAACATTTATCTGGAGATTTTTCTTATGGCCACTCAACTGGTCTGTTCGAAGATCTTGGTGCAAATAATTCTACTGGTGGAATGCCTCAAGTAGCATCTAAATTTGGTTTAGGATTAGATTTAGGGTTTGTTTATGAATGGCGACCAAATTGGAAAGAGTATAAATATGACATGGATGGTGAAACTAACATTTGGAGACAAGATAAAGAGAAGTATAAAATTAGAGCTGGTGTATCTATTTTAGATATTGGAGGGATGAAATTTGCTAAAGGAGGATTAAGCAGAGACTTCTCAGTAAATACAGATAAGTTTTTCAATTTCAGAACAGTATTTAAAGGAGACAATTCAATTGTTGATGTTGATGGCACAATTGATAGTTTAATACAACATGATCCCGATTGGACTGCAAAAGAAGATACACTTAGTACTTTTTTCATGCAACTTCCTACTGCTATAAGTTTACAATTAGACTACCATATTTGGAAAGTGTTTTATGTGAATGCTACGGGAATGATAAGCGTTCAAAACAGAAACAATCCTCATCGTGTCCGTGTTCCTAATCAAATAACGGTTACTCCAAGTTTAGATCATGCATGGTTTGGATTGCACTTACCTTTATCTTATAATGGTTACTCAGGATTCAAAGCAGGTATCGGAACCCGTTTAGGACCTTTGACAGTTGGAGTAAATGATTTCGGTCTACTTTTAGCTTCTGGAAAAAAAATAAATGGAGGAATGGTGTATGCTGGATTAAGAATTCCAATTCTTTATACTGAACCAGAAGACATGGATGGTGATAAAGTTTCAGACAAGGTCGACGAATGTAAAATTATACCAGGAGTTTGGGCATTTAAAGGATGTCCTGATTCTGATGGTGACGGAATAAAAGACATTGAAGATTATTGTCCACAAGAAGCTGGTTTAGCTGAATTCCAAGGCTGTCCAGATAAAGACGGTGACAAAATTCCTGACAAAGATGATTTATGTCCAGATCTTGCTGGAAATGCTAAATTTAAAGGTTGCCCAGACAGAGATAATGATAGTATTATTGATCCAAATGATGACTGTCCAGATACTCCAGGTTTAGCGGCATTTAGAGGTTGTCCAGATACGGATGGTGATGGAATCAAAGATGACGAAGATGCTTGTCCAGACATCGCTGGTCCTCTTGTTAATCAAGGTTGTCCTGATACTGATAAAGATGGAATTTTTGATTTCTTAGACGACTGTCCTGAAGTATATGGACCAAAAGAGAACAAAGGTTGTCCATGGCCAGATACAGATAATGATGGATTATTAGACAAAGACGATGATTGTCCAAATCTTGCGGGTCCAATTAAAAACAAAGGTTGTCCATTCCAAGATACTGATAATGATGGTATTTTAGATAAAGATGATGACTGTCCAGCTACTCCAGGACCTCTTTCAAACAAAGGTTGTCCTGTCGTTGAAAAAGAAGTTGAAGAAATCTTAAAAACAGCATTTGACAATCTAGAATTTGAAAATGGAAAAGATGTTATCAAAGTAAATTCTTTGCCATCATTAACTGAGTTAGCAGAAGTAATGAAAAAGAAAACTACTTGGGGACTTCAAATTTCAGGTCACACAGATAATGTTGGTGATGACCAGAAAAACTTAATTCTTTCTAAGAAACGTGCAGAAGCTGTTAAAGCATTCATGGTTTCTCAAGGAATTGATGTAAGTAGATTTAATACATTGTTTTTCGGTGAAACAATGCCAATTGCAACAAATGATACACCTGAAGGACGTCAGAAAAACAGACGTGTGGAAATGAAAATCATTTTTAAATAAGATTCACTTTTAAATTTACAAGGGTCGACTTTATTAGTCGGCCCTTTTTTTATGCCTTTCTGATTTTTTTGATATAATTTTAACCCATGATAAATTTTACCAAGAAACACCGTTATCTTTTTAGTATTCTTTCAGGCTTATTGATGATAGTTTCTTTTCCTTTTACGGGAAGTTTAACTCCCTTCGTTTTTTTTTCATGGGTTCCATTGCTCTTAATTGAAAACAACATCAGTCAGAAGAAATACCGTTCTGGCAAAGTATTTATTCATGCCTATATTGTCTTTTTCATCCTCAATATTGGAACAACTTGGTGGATTTGGAACGCTGATTTGGGCGGTGCAATAATGGCTTTTACCTTAAATGCTTTATTGATGTCGATTACATTTTTGTTGTTCCATTTAACAAAGAAAAAACTGGGTTCAAAAATTGGATATTTTT
The DNA here is from genome assembly GCA_044338805.1 of Crocinitomicaceae bacterium. Taxonomy (GTDB): domain Bacteria; phylum Bacteroidota; class Bacteroidia; order Flavobacteriales_D; family Crocinitomicaceae; genus M0103. The sequence goes on along the minus strand of JBIIWQ010000074.1, from coordinate 543 downwards.
CTCTAATCGTATATTGGATTGCATTTGAATATTTCCATTATCACTGGGAATTGTCCTATCCATGGTTAAGTTTGGGGAATAACTTCTCTATTGTTCCATCTTTTGTGCAATGGTTTTCCTATACGGGAGTGCTTGGTGGGACGCTATGGGTGTTAATCACAAATATTCTTGTATTTAAATTAGTTGAAGGAAAAATCGTAAAAAAAGCTAATAAAAAAACTCAACGGACTTTACTCATCCAACTAATTACAGTTTTACTTATTCCTATTAGCATTTCACAAATTCAATATTATTCCTATTCTGAAAAAATCAATCCGATTGAAGTAGTTGTTTTACAACCGAATATTGATCCTTACAATGAGAAATTTATCGCCCCACTAAGTATTCAATTGAAAAAGTTGTGTGATTTAGCTGATCCAATTGTCACCAAATCTACGGATATTGTTATCGCACCAGAAACGGCTATTAGTGTTGGGTTCTGGGAAGAAGATCTACATATTTTGCCTTTTTATAACTATTTAAAATTGCGCAAAAAGAGCTGGG
>JBIIWQ010000073.1:0-8048 GCA_044338805.1 Crocinitomicaceae bacterium | reverse complement strand
TTGAAGGACAATCATTTCACCTTCAATTGTAAAAGCACCAGCAGCATGAGTACCACCAGATTTATGAAAAGTCTCTTGTCCAATGCTAACTTTTTCAAACATTTCTGGAACTATTTCTGCTTTTAAGATTTCAGTATTAGAAATAGAAATACATTCCTCGTCTTCCAAAGATGTTTTACCGCATACCCCGCAAGAGGAAGATGAAATTACATTTCGAGTTCCCGCGAAATCTTTTAAAATCAGCTCAGCTGGAATAACAGCATTCACAGCTGTAATATGTCCTGCTTTATTGATCTCAATAACATCAATTTTTGGATGAACTTTTTGACTTCTGAAAACATTTTCTCCAAATAACAAACCTCGAACAAGTTCTTGTTCATTTCCTGGAGTTTGCATTGTTACTGTGAAAGGAATCCCATTTACAGCAATACTCAAGGGAACTTCAATGGAAATAACATCCTCCAATTTAGAGAATGTTATTCCATTGTATAGAACACCGTTATAAAGTTCAATTTTCATTCAGAAAACTTCTATTTATGAAAGTCCTGTAATGTTTCCATCATTGTCAATATCCATTCCTTCAGAAGCAGGAATAGCAGGCAATCCAGGCATTCTCATCATATCACCAACAATAGCAACCACAAATCCAGCACCATTAGCTAATTCAAATTCACGAATATTGATTTTAAAATCTCTTGGTCGACCCACTCTTTTTTCATCATCTGAAAATGATTTCTGAGTTTTTGCCATGCAAACAGGGAAACCATTCACTCCAAGTTTATCAAATTCTTTCAGTTGATTTTTCGCTTTTGGAGAATAGGTCACGTCTATCGCGCCATATATTTCTTTAGCAATCGTACTAATCTTATCTTCGATTGACAAACTCCAATCATATAATTGGTGGTAGTTATTTGTTTTGCTTTCAACAACATCAACAACAGCTCTAGCCAGATCCATAGTTCCATTTCCTCCATCACCCCATCCTTTTGAAAGAACAGCTTTTACACCTAATGCAGCACATTTCTCAATCACATATGCAATTTCAGCATCTGAATCAGAGAAGAAATTATTAATCGCAACAACTGGAGTTAAGCCAAATTTCTTGCAATTTTCAATGTGTTTTTCAAGGTTTTCAAATCCTTTAGCGATATACTCCATGTTTGGCGTATTGTACTCTGGAGGAGTTGCACCACCGTGATGACGTAAAGCTCTTATTGTTGCTACAAGAACAATCGCTTTTGGCTTTAATCCTCCCACTGGGCATTTGATATCTAAAAATTTCTCGGCTCCTAAATCAGCACCAAATCCTGCTTCTGTCACAACGTAATCGCTTAATGACATTCCCATTTTGGTTGCAACAATAGAATTTGTTCCTTGTGCAATATTCGCAAATGGTCCACAGTGAATAATCGCTGGATTTCCTTCTAACGTTTGAACAAGGTTTGGTTTGATTGCATCTTTTAATAAAAGTGCCATTGCACCTTCAGCTTTCAATTCACGCGCATAAACTGGTCGTTTATCGAATGTATAACCAATAAATATATTTCCTAAACGAGTTTTTAAATCAGCGAAATCCTTTGCTAAACAAAGTATTGCCATTACTTCAGAAGCTGCTGTGATATTAAATCCAGATTCTCTTGGTATACCATTTGCAGTTCCACCGATACCGATAATGATTTGACGCAATGAACGATCGTTCATGTCCATAACGCGTTTCCAAACAATTGTACGAGGATCAATATTCAGATTGAATGTTTTGTTCTGAATGTTGTTATCAATCAATGCTGCTAGAAGGTTGTTTGCTTTTTCAATTGCAGAAAAGTCTCCTGTGAAATGAAGGTTAATATCTACCATTGGTATTACTTGCGAATATCCTCCACCAGCTGCGCCGCCTTTCATTCCGAAAACTGGACCAAGAGAAGGTTCTCTTAAAACAACCATTGCTTTTTTTCCAATTTTATTTAAACCATCCGTTAAACCAATTGAAACTGTCGTCTTTCCTTCTCCTGCTGGAGTTGGATTAACAGCACTAACAAGTATTAAATTACTTTGAGCAACTTTACTTTCATCAATTAGACTTAATGGAAGTTTGGATTTATATTTTCCATAATGTTCTAAATCATCTAATGAAACGCCTAGTTTACCAGCTATCTCATTAATATGTGTGATTTTTGCGCTTTGTGCAATTTCTAAATCTGTTAAAGTTGCCATAGTTTTTAATTTTCAAATGGTAGTATTTTTTATATAAAAGCAAGTACCAAAATACCAATTATAACGATTCAAGGAGTATAATTTCACTACCAATTTTATCATTTTATCAAGAAGTCCATTGTTGATAATTAAATATTGATTTAAAATCTTAACTTTAATAAGGTATAAAGATTTGTAATAAAGTTATTTCTTAACAGGGAAATTACAATGACATCAAAAAACAAAAAAAATAGTAGAACTAAGTTAGCTCGTTTTTGGAAGTTATTAGGTCCTGGATTAGTAACTGGGGCTAGTGATGATGATCCTTCTGGAATAGCCACATATTCTCAAGCTGGAGCATCTTTTGGATTATCAACTTTATGGACATCGATTTTGGCGTTTCCATTAATGGCAGCTATACAGCAAATGTGTGCTCGAATTGGAATAGTCACTTCTCAAGGTTTAACTGGAACGATAAAAAAAAACTATCCGAGGCCAATCTTATATTTGATGTTACTTTTCAGTTTCCCTGCAATCGTTATGAATATTGGAGCAGATATCGCAGGTATGGGTGCTGTAGGAAACCTGTTATTCCCTTCAATTGACGCAACATTTTTCAGTGTATTCTTTACCATTTTACTGCTTGGTTTGATTATCTATTTACCCTATCAAAAAATAGCTTCAATCCTTAAATATTTGTGTATTGTAATGCTTGTCTATTTCATTGTTCCTTTTCTTTACAAACAAGATTTCAAGGAAATATTGACGTCCACTTTTATACCGACGATTAAATTCGACAAGGATTTCATTGCTATTTTGGTTGGAATTTTAGGTACTACAATTTCACCTTATTTGTTTTTCTGGCAAGCTTCCGTGGAAGTAGAAGAAATGAAAAGCAAAACCAAGAGAATTATTGTAAACAAAAAAATACTCAATGAAATAAATCAAGATGTAGACTTTGGAATGACATTTTCTGGTCTCGTTATGTTCTTCATAATATTAACAACTGGGACAGTTTTGTATAAAGGAGGAGTTCATCAAATTGACACGGTTGAACAAGCGGCAATGGCTTTAAAACCCTTGGCCGGTAATTTGGCCTACTTACTTTTTGCCATTGGAATAATTGGAACTGGATTGATTGCAATTCCAGTATTGAGTGGTTCTCTATCCTATATGTTTACAGAAACCTTTGGTTGGGAACAAGGTTTGGATAAAAAATTCCACGAAGCAAAAGGCTTCTATGTCATTATTGGAATTTCACTTGTTGTAGGTTTATCTCTCAATTATATTGGGATTTCTCCAATTAAAGCATTGATTTACACTGCTATTCTATATGGTGTAACGGCACCTGTAATGATTGCAATTATTTTGCACATTTCAAATAACAAAAAAATAATGGGCAAAAATGTAAACAGCCGACTTTCAAATATTCTTGGTTTTACAGCCCTAATCATAATGACAACTGCAGCATTGACGCTGCTTTATTTACAGTTTAAAGGGTAATAAATTTGAGGTTGATTTATTAAATGACATAGTCCCTACGGGACAAAAACACTTGCGCAAATTGAAATTTGCTATGGCTATGCAGTCCCTACGGGACATAATATTAAAATATTGAAACTTTGCAGTATTGGACTAAAAACCACTGCTTACAATTGTTTTGAGAGTGATATAATATTTGATTAAAAAAATGTTAACTCAAATAAAATTAAACTCATGCATATTCTGACAATTCCAACCAGCGATCTGTAATTTCCTCGAGTTTTTGAACTACTTCAGCTAACCGATTTCCTGCATTCATAATGTCTTCATTTGAAATTGAAGGATCAGAAAGTTTTGCAGTCAATGTTTCCTTTTCGGTCTCAAGCGACTCCATGTCCTTTTCAATCTTTTTGAATTCTTCTTTTTCTTTGAAAGAAAGTTTCTTTTTCTCTTCAACGAAAGAATTTGAAAGCTGGGTTACCTTGACTTCTTTCACAGTTTCCTTTGCCCCTGAGCTTGTCGAAGGGTCTTTCTTGTAATCAACAGCTGTTTGCTTTCTGTATTCAGTGTAATTTCCAATGATATCTTTGATGGCGCCATCTCCTTCGAAAACAAAAAGGTGATCCACCATTTTATCCATGAAATAACGGTCATGTGAAACGACAATTAAACATCCTTCAAATGTTCGAAGATAATCTTCAAGAACAGTCATTACAAAGATATCGAGGTCGTTTGTTGGTTCATCTAAAATCAAGAAGTTCGGATTCGACATCAACACGGTCATCAATTTCAAACGGCGCTTTTCTCCCCCGCTCAATTTGTGAACGAAGTTGTAATGCATTTTACGATCAAACAAGAATTTCTCTAAAAATTGAGTTGCAGATAATTGTCGGCCTTTTTCCAATGGAATAAATTCTGCGATATCACGAATGACGTCAATTACTTTTTTATCCTCGTCAACTTTGATTAATTCCTGACTGTAATAGCCAAAAACAACTGTTTCTCCGATTACCACTTTTCCTCTATCAACTTCTTCTCTGCCTTGAATCACATTTAGAAAAGTAGATTTTCCAGTACCGTTATTACCAACAATTCCCAAACGCTCTTTTCGTTGAAAATTATAGGTAAAATTATCAAGAATTACTTTAGGTCCGTATGCTTTTCCAATCTTGTGTAATTCCAAAATCTTCGAACCCAAGCGTTCCATTTTAACAGGGATTTCGACTTCAGAATCATCAACTCTTTGACTAGCAGCTTTCTTTACTTCGTCAAAATTCCCAACTCTTGCCTTTTGCTTAACACTTCTTGCTTTTGGTTGGCGGCGAATCCAATCTAGTTCTTTCTTAAAGGTGTTTTTCGCTTTTTCGATTGTAGAACCTAATTGTTCTTGTCGTTCAGCTTTTTTCTCTAAATAATAAGAGAAATTCCCTTTGTATTTATAGAGTGTCTTGTCTTCTAATTCAAAAATAGTATCACACACAACTTCCAAGAAATAACGGTCGTGTGTTACCATTAAAATTGTTGATTTGGATTTTGATAAATATTCTTCCAACCATTCAATCATGTCCAAATCCAAGTGATTGGTAGGTTCATCAAGAATTAAGAAATCTGCTTCTGCTACTAAAACTTGTGCTAATGCAACGCGTTTCTTTTGACCACCAGATAAACTTCCAATTAGTTTACTCGTATCATCCAGTTTTAAAACAGATAAAATCTGGTTCACTTTTACCTCAATATCCCAGGCATTCAATTCCGTTAATTCATCATAACATTCGTGAATGACAGCTTCATTTCCTTCCCGCATTGCTTGGTTGTACTTCTTGACAACTTGCAATTCAGGCAAATCATGCGAGAAAACAGCTTCCATGATGGTATGCGTTTCATCCAAGTTTTCACTTTGCTCCATGAATGCAACACGTATGTCATTTCTGTAAACTATTCGTCCAGAATCATATTGTTCTAATTCCATCAAGCAACGAAGCAAGGTAGTTTTACCGTTTCCATTTTTTGCAACAATAGCAACTTTTTGACCGAGGTCAATTCCAAACGTTAAATCTGAAAAAATAACACGGTCACCAAACGATTTGGTGAGATTTTCAACTGAAAGATAATTCATGTTTAACGTAAACGATTAAGAGAGTCGACTAATTTTTTATCTTTTCGAACTCCTTGAATTCCAGAGAAAATAAATAAGAATGCAGAGGCAAAAGCAAAAAAGGTCATTTCAATCACTAATGATGCTTCTGTTTTGTGAGCGGATTCGAACAAGAAAGCATGATAAATGATAATCGCAGAAGTTAAAATATTCAAAGTAAACGCTATCCAACCAAGTTGGATTTGTCTTTTTCTATTTTTAAAAGATCCGATTGCTAAAACTAGAATTAAGCTTATGATGAGAATCAAAATCCATTCAAACCCTTTATTAAGAACAATTGGCCCACTTCCAACTTGCTTAAAGTTAAAGGCATTATAACAATATTCCATTCCTTCTTCAGAGAAATAATTAAAGAAAGAGGCACCAATTAATGGTAACAAAACTAAAATAAGTGCTGCCAAAAAAAATAAGGTTTGCTTTCGTTGAATCATTTGTTGAGCTTGAAAATTCGCTCACAAAAGTAAGCATTTAGACGCATAAAATAAAACCAATATCAAAAGTCATACAGAAATAATTTAATATTTTTTCACATTTCAATAAACAAAGTATTTATATCTTTGTTAAATGTTATACATCTATGAACAATAGTAAAACTATTATATGATATTACAAATTAAACTATCTATTCCAAGTTCTGCATTTCTTAAGGATCCTCAGGATACAAAATTGGGGATTTCTATAATTCAAAACAGTATTGAATTAATTGATGAAATAGGCTTTGAAGCATTTACTTTTAAAAAGCTTGCAGCAAAAACCGAATCAACTGAAGCAACAATATATCGGTATTTTGAAAACAAACACCAACTTTTACTTTACATCTATTCATGGTATTGGGTTTGGATGGAATATAAAATAACATCAGAAACCTCTGCTTTATCTTCTCCAAAAGAAAAACTTATTACTGGCATAACGATGTTAATAGCACGTTTTCAAGAAGATAGCAAATTTCCTTTCGTAAATGAGGTTAAACTTCGTCAAATTATTGAGCAAGAAGGAATAAAATCAATTCTTACAAAAAAAGTAGATATTGTTAACAAAGTAGGTGTTTTCGCCAATTATAAAAATCTTGTCAGTATCCTTAGCAATTGGATATTAGAAATAAATCCTCAATACGTTTATCCAAACATGCTCATTACAACAGTCATTGAGGGGGCTCATCTTCAACATTATTTCAGTGATCATTTACCCCGACTCACCAGTAATACGGAAGCTGAGGATTCTGCAAAAGAATTCTTTTTAGAGATGATTGAAAAACTCATAAAAGTTAATTGATATGGAAAAAATAACAAAATCACCTTGGCTAAGGCTTTTAGCTTTATTAAAGTTAGATAAGACCGAGGTCAGACAATTATATATTTATGCTGTTTTCAGTGGAATTGTTGGATTAAGTTTACCACTTGGAATACAATCTGTTATTCACTTCATTCAAGGAGGGCAAATTACTACCTCTTGGTTTATTTTAATCATTCTTGTTGTGTTGGGAATTATATTGACTGGAGTTTTACAAATCATGCAATTAAGAATTACAGAAAACATTCAGCAAAGAATTTTTACACGTTATTCTTTTGATTTAGCCTATCGTTTTCCAAGATTTAATAGAATGGTAATTTCTAAAGAAAATACGAGTGAATTAATGAATCGATTTTTTGATATTATAAATATTCAGAAAGGTGTTGCTAAAATATTACTTGATTTTCCATCAGCTTTCTTGCAGATTGCTTTCAGTCTTATTGTCCTTTCTCTTTACCATCCTTTATACATTGTTTTTAGCATCATACTAACAGTTGTAATCGTTCTCATATTTAAACCACTAATATCAAAAGGCTTCAAAACAAGTTTGATTGAATCCAAAAACAAATACAAAATGGCGTATTGGTTGCAAGAAATTGCGAGAGCCGATTGGAGTTTTCGCCAAAATTCAAATGACAATAATGCGTTAAAAACGGTTGATGTTCTTGCTCAAAATTACATTGCTAGTAGAGAATCTCATTTCAAAATATTGTGGAAACATTACTTATTCATGATTTCTATCAAGGCATTCATCGTGCTTTCACTATTGGGACTTGGAGGTTATCTCGTAATTTCTCAGGAGTTGAATTTAGGTCAATTTGTTGCAGCTGAAGCCCTTATTTTAATCACGTTAAACTCTTTTGAAAAAATCATACAATTATTAGAAACCCTTTATGATGTTTTCACTTCTGTAGAAAAGATTGAACAAGTA
>JBIIWQ010000151.1:0-5588 GCA_044338805.1 Crocinitomicaceae bacterium | reverse complement strand
GGTCTTAGATTCTGTTCCTTTACATCCATTGACACCTTGAATAGTTAATGATACTTTATAATTTCCTTTGTTGAAATAATGAACACTTATATCTTTACCATAAACACTTCCTTTTTGATTTTCTAAGTCCCAAGTGTAAGAATAACCTGATGTGGTTGCTGAAACGTTAATAGAAGGAAGGCCATTTTCATATGAGTTTTGATCATCAATTGAAAAATCTGGTTTCGGTAGTGGAATTACATTGAATGATTTACTTGTAAGTTGACCATTTTCGGTAGATCCAATTGTGTATTTACCATCAATTTCAGGCGTTATAGCTATTGTTTTGTTAGGTTTAACAACCGTTTTTACCCCATTTGGACTGAATAGTGTCAAATTAACATCATTCGTATTTACAATAGAAATCGATTCGCCTAAACATATATTATTTATATCCGCAATTTCAATCTTTTTTGATGTGGTTGGAGATATTCCGGTATAACTAATTGGATTAACGCTTTGATTTGTGTTTTGATTAGAATTGTTAACCTTCAATGGTGAAATAACATTCACCTCATTCAAGATTTGCTTAACAGGATTAACATCGTTAGTAACTTCAACATTATTTATTGAAGCATCATTTGTTGTTGTATTTGTATTGTCAGAGTTATTATTAGATGTTGAAGTTGAAATATTCTCTGTGTTGATAGTATTAGTACTACTTACTTCATTTTTTGAAGTTTTTACACTGTCAATTGAAGTTGATTTGTCAGCAGGCCAAAGTGCAATTGTAGTAACAATAACAGCAACAGTAGCAGCACCACCAAGGTACCACTTCAAGTTTGATTTAGGGGAAACAGGCATAACTTGATCAAGTTTTTTGCTCATTGCTTTCCATGCAGAAGGGTCGTACGGTAATTCGTACCCTTTTACAATTTCTTTAATATTATTTTCTAAATTGTTTATCATGTTATTTTATGTTCATGAATTTCTCACTCAATATTTTTTTCAAATTCATTTTTGCTTTGGCCAGGTTTGATTTCGATGTTCCTTCACTTATGCCAAGAAGCTCTCCAATTTCTTTATGAGAATAGTCTTCTAATACAAATAAGTTAAATACCGTTCGATAGGCAGGCGATAATTTTTGAATTGCTTCCATTGCTACTTCCGCTTTCAAGTCCATAAACTCAAGTTCTTCTTTTTCCACCATTGGATCAGAAGCACCAAGTTTAAAGTCATTATCATTGTCTGTCAAATATGGATCTTTTTTCGACTTTCTAATAGCATCAATTGCAGTGTTTGCAATAATCCTTCTTATCCAACCTTCAAATGAACCTTTATAATCAAATGCATCTAGTTTTTCAAAGACCTTGATAAAACCTTCTTGTAGAACTTCTTGAGCACTGTCTCGGTCTGAATTGTAACGCATACAAACTGATAACATTTTTCCATAAAACAGCTTAAACAATTCCTCTTGCGACCTTCGATTATTTCGCAAGCATCCTTCTATAATCTCTTTTAGTTTTTCTCTGTTCTCCACAATCTTATCGTTTTGTAGACGGTTTAGTTTTTCTTCGGTTGCCTTTTAAAAAATATTTTTTGACGATGAACCAATTTTCCAACAAATTAACAGAAATATTTATCAATAAGTGTTATTTTTGCATGCGATAAAATTAGAATATAAATCCAAAAAATAAACAATGAAAGTAACAGTAGTAGGAGCAGGGAATGTAGGTGCAACATGTGCAGATGTATTAGCTCAAAGAGAAATTGCAAATGAGATCGTTTTATTGGATATCAAAGAAGGTTTTGCAGAAGGAAAAGCGTTAGATATTTGGCAAACAGCTCCAATTAATTTGTATGATTCACGCACAACTGGATCAACAAACGATTATTCAAAAACTGCAGATTCCGATGTTGTTGTTATTACTTCTGGACTTCCACGCAAGCCGGGAATGTCTCGTGATGACTTGATTGCTACGAATGCTGGAATTGTAAAAACTGTTACTGAAAATATTGCAAAATATTCTCCAAATGCAATTATCATTATCGTTTCTAATCCATTAGACGTGATGACATATTGTGCATATTTATCTGCGAAATTTGATTCAAAGAAAGTTTTTGGAATGGCTGGAGTTTTAGATACTGCTCGTTACCGTGCTTTTTTAGCTACTGAGTTAAATGTTTCTCCAAAAGATATTCAAGCAATTTTAATGGGTGGACATGGAGATACAATGGTTCCACTTCCGCGTTATACAACTGTTTCTGGTATTCCAGTTACTGAATTGATTTCAGCAGAGAAATTGGATGAAATTATCGAACGTACGAAGTTTGGTGGTGGAGAAATCGTTAAATTATTAGGTACGTCTGCTTGGTATGCTCCAGGTGCTGCTGCTGCTCAAATGGTTGAAGCAATTGTGCGTGACCAAAAACGTATTTTCCCTGTTTGCGCTTGGTTACAAGGTGAATATGGATTCAATGATATCTATTTAGGTGTGCCAGTTGTTTTAGGTAAAAATGGTATCGAAAAAATCATTGAACTTGACTTAAATGCTGCTGAAAAAGAATTATTAAAAGAATCTGCTGTAGCTGTAAAAGGTGTAATGGATGTGCTAGATAATATGAATGTTACAAACGCATAACTAATAATAAACTATTGAAAAGCTCAATCGAAAGGTTGGGCTTTTTTTGTGAAAATTTATGGTAATAGTAGTTTGTTGAAAGACTAAATTAACTATTCCGTCTTGTTTGAAGTCTAAATTCCGATGTTTTTTCTATTCATTATCAATGATGTTAAGATTAAAGAAATGAGTCCTGCTGAAATTGAGGTTACAATAACATGTCCTAATAATTTATAATCAAGTCCGAGCAAGAGACGAAAAGTAATTATTGTAATTGATAAGAATATCAGAATTCCCCAATATTTGAGGTTTGAATTTCCGTTGATAGTTTTTTCTGGTGTTATTCTTAAAATTGCAATAACAATTGTAAGTCCACCGATTAAGCTACTTGAATGTTGTACTATTTTCAAAACTGGAACATGATTGCCAAAAAAGTCAATTGAGTTCGTCAATTGTGGAATTATTCTAACGAAATATCCGTGATCATGAGTGAAACTATCCCAAAATAAATGGGAAGAAGCACCAATTAAAATTGATGTTATTATAATAAACCAATTGTTTTTGAAGTGATTATTCCATTCAAACCGCATGAAATTAGAAAAACGTGATTTTAAGAATTTGGGTAAATTGACAAATAAACTGTCTCGAACAATATTGTGAAAAATGAATGCGAGTATAATTCCTAATGGCAAATCAAACCAAAAAAGACCACTAATTGTATGACTATAATTACTTTGAATTCTCATTCTAATAAAATATTCAAAGTCCGGAGTTAAACTGCCAATTACAAGTCCAGTCAAAGAAAACCATTGACGAGGTAAAAAAGTCAATGATAAAACGATTGCTGGGTGAGAGAAGGTAAATGGCATTTTTTTTTCAATTTTTTAATTGATGCGATTTTATTTTTTTTCGACATCCTGAATTCTGAATCCCAAATCCCAAATCAAGAATTACAACAATTCATACGCCCCAATGTCCGGAGAAGTAAATGATCTAGGATTCCCTTTTATGTCTGTTGGAATTGAAAGTGCTGGATTTGCATTGTTATTAAGTACAGAACTTGCTGGGAATAAATAATCATCCGTCGTAACATCATTGAACAAAGGATTATTGTTCCAAAAAATATTGAGATAATAATTGTCGGTTGCTTCAGGTGCTCTTTTGATTAGGCAATTTCGAATATCGAAACTGAGTGTAATCGCTGCATCTGGAATAGTGTCAAATACAATCTCAGAAGTTTGATTTCCATAAATGACACTGTTATATATTTTTCCTTCGTTGATAGAGCCAATATTTGTAACGTTGTTGGTGTAATCATTGTAAAAATTGCTAATTCCAACTGCAGGAGTAGCAGCATCTCCTGTTCCGTATCCCAATAAATTACAATGGTTAAAGAAAAAATCTCCTCCTTCAAGAACGAGTAAAGCATGATTCCCATTTTTTGCGATAAGACAATTTTCTGCTTTTACTTTTGCGCCAGAATAAATAAAGACTCCATAACGTGCATTATTTTCAATAATCGTATTCGTCATAGTTAATGTATAACCAGGAACACTTTGGTCTTTTGAGAATAAATGTACTCCTGAAGTACCATTTTTAATTATAGCGTAATTAATCACAGAAGGACGAGCCTCTTGAAAATATATACCATAATATTGACCTGGAACATCATCATACATTGCTTCCAAGCGATCTCCTTGAAAAGTTACTTCTTGACCCAAGGCTCCATTGATATTTAATGTCCCTTTGTAATTATACAGAATGGCATTTTTATGCATGTAAATATGCGTATTTGGCAGAATGTTTAATGTTTTAGCCGAATCAACTGCGGCATAGCCATAAATAACATGCGGCTTGTCATTTGCCCAAGTGCCAGCATTGATATCTTTATAGTGAAAATAAGCATCTTGTCCCCAAACGGCTAATTTCACATATTGATCAACACCATTTGTTCTGAAACGAATGGAATCTTCAATAATCATAGGCAGAATTTGACTGTTTACATTTAATGTGACTTCAATAAAGGCGAAAAGACTATCTTTTCCCTCAATTTCAATATCGGTTAGAGAAGTTCCCAATAAACCATCAATGTTCATGCTGAATGGTGAATTGACACCACCCATTAATTCGATTTCTTCGATTTTGACGGTTTTCTTTTCCTTATTATAAATTTTGAATTGTTGCGTTGTAGAACCAATCGTTGTGAATACAGTATCGAAAACAAGGGTGTCAACAGAAAAGGAAAGATTCCCTTTCGAAAGAAAATTTGATTTTTTACAACTGGAAATTACTCCTGTGATAATTAATAAAAGACTGAATAAAAGAAAAGTAGTTCTTTTCATGTAAATTTGAATTCTTAGTATGCAAAAATAACGAAATGAATCAATCTTTATTTTAATTAATAAAAAAGGATTTATTTGATCGACTTCGTTAATGGAAAATTAGGTGATTTAGAGAATTCGAAAATGCGATACAATATCGAACTACAAATTATCCCAGAACTAGTTCATAAAGCGCCATAGAAGAAAGAACGAAAAATAAAGTTTTGGTAATCAGGAGCTTTATCGACGGTTCCGATGCGAAATGCAATGGAGAATCGGAAAGTTCCTTGGATAATTTGTGAAAAAGCATTTTTTGTTACTTTTTGTTGCTTTGGACAAAAAGTAAAAAGAATTGAAATTTCGAAGTGTGCTTTTTCGTTCATTGTAGAAATTATTTTAATAAGTACTTTATCTCTGAATGACGAGCAAAGATTTTAAATTAAATTAATACTAAAAAAATCATTTTATTTTAAAAAGTTTATTTAACTTTGCAATCCGTTAAAGGGCTAAATAGCATATAATACATTCAAAAATGAAAAAAGATATACATCCAGAAGATTACAGATTAGTAGTTTTTAAAGATATGTCAAATGAATACGCATTCGTTTGTCCTTCTTGTGCAACAACAAGTGAAACAATTAAATGGGAAGATGGTAACGAATATCCA
>JBIIWQ010000104.1:0-7024 GCA_044338805.1 Crocinitomicaceae bacterium | reverse complement strand
ATTGCTGCTTCAATATTAAAAGCTCGAGGATGGGATAATTTTGTAGATGTGGAAGGTGGATTTTCTGATATTTCAGGAACAACTATTCCGAAAACAGAATATGTTTGTCCGACATCATTGCTTTAAAAATAGATAGTAACCGCATTAGGCATTCAGTATTGAATGCCTTTTTTGTTTTAAGAAGTGTTTGAATTCCTAATTCTTTTACTTTCTTTGTTTAATCTAAAATTAAATTTGTGCTCGACCTTTCATTTAAGAATAACAAACAACCTCAGGTTGGAAATATTTTGATTTCTGACCCTTTTTTGGATGAAGATTTCTTCAGAAGATCAGTCATTCTCTTGTGTGATCATAATGATGACGGAACATTTGGTTTTGTTTTAAACAACTATCTCGATGTTGATTTACATGAGGTCGACGAAAGTTTCCCTGACAATCATGCGCGCATAAGTGTTGGTGGACCAGTTGAAACGCAAAGTTTATTTTATATTCATTCATTAGGAAACGTTATTGAAGGAAGTATTCCAATTAACGATGAGCTATTTTTCGGTGGGGAATATGAACAAATACAAGAACTTTTATTATTAGAACCATCCAACAATTCTAAAATTCGTTTTTTCTTGGGTTATTCAGGTTGGGGTAAAAACCAATTGAAAGGAGAGTTGAAAGAAAACTCTTGGATTGTAGCGAATAACATTGAAACACAGGACATATTGAACACTCAAAATGATTTATTCTGGAACTTTTGCCTAGAAAAACAAGGAGAACGTTTTAAAACAATTGCAAAATTCCCACTAAACCCAAATGAAAATTGAATTTACTTTATAGAAGTAATTAGTTGATGTGTTTAAAACTTGTAATTCGTAACTCGCAACTCGTAACTATTAATTCAATTAACAAGCTTATCTTTGAATTCTAATATTAATTACTAAAACAATGTCATTCCTTGCACCTTTAGCAGAACGTATGCGTCCAAAAAAACTGGATGAATATATTGGGCAGGAACATTTGTTGAAAAATGGAGCTTCTCTTCGACGAGCACTGGATTCTGGTTTGATTCCGTCCATGATTTTTTGGGGTCCACCTGGTGTTGGAAAAACGACTTTGGCGCAACTTATTGCACTTGAATTAAATCGACCAATTCATACGTTGTCAGCTATTTCTTCTGGCGTGAAAGACGTTCGAGAAATTATCAATCGCGTTGAACAAGGAGGAATGTTTCAACAAAAAGGAACCATTTTGTTCATTGATGAAATTCACCGGTTTTCGAAATCACAACAAGATTCACTTTTAGGTGCAGTTGAAAAAGGTTTAATTACATTAATTGGTGCTACAACTGAAAATCCTTCTTTTGAAGTTATTTCGGCTTTATTGTCACGTTGTCAGGTTTATACCTTGACTTCTCATACAAAACAAGATTTACTCAATCTGCTTGAAAGAGCTATACTTGAAGATATCGTTCTGAAAGAGAAAAATATAATTCTAGAAGAAACAACTGCACTTTTAACAATATCGGGGGGAGATGCTCGAAAATTGTTAAACGTTTTTGAAATCATAATCGGAACATTTAAAAGTGATAAAATAATTAAAATCACAGATGAAATTGTTCAAGAATCAGCGCAGCAAAGCCTTGCTATGTATGACAAAGATGGCGAACAACATTACGATATTATTTCTGCATTTATAAAATCAATTAGAGGAAGTGACCCAAATGCTGCTATATACTGGCTAGCCCGAATGGTTGAAGGAGGAGAAGACCCTAAATTTATCGCAAGAAGGTTAATCATTTCTGCAGCAGAAGATATAGGATTAGCAAATACGAATGCGCTTTTGATTGCCAACAATTGTTTTCAAGCAGTTGAAACTGTTGGTTTTCCTGAAGCACGAATTATATTGGCACAATGTACGATCTATCTCGCATCTTCACCGAAAGGAAACGGTGCATATATGGCAATTAATCGTGCGCAAGAAGAGGTTCGTAAGAGCGGGAATCTCGGTGTTCCTTTACCATTAAGAAATGCTCCTACAGCATTAATGAAAGAGTTAGTATACGGTAAAAATTACTTATACTCGCATGATTATCCAGGCAATTTTATTCAACAAGAATTTTTACCTGAAGAAATTAAAGGAACTTCTTTCTTTGGAGCTGGAAGCACTAAAAAAGAGCAAGAATTGGAGGAGCTTATTCATAAATTATGGGGGGATAAATACAAATAGATGATGGCGAAATTTGCATATTACGTTTTGGTCCTGCCTCTCTCTTATTTGCCCTTGAGTGTTTTATACATTTTTACAGATTTTTTCTTCCTCATTTTAATCACAGTTTTCCCTTATCGCAAAAAAGTTATCGAAGAAAATTTAAAACGTTCATTCCCAAATAAATCCACGAAAGAAATAAAAGAGTTAAAACGGCAATTTTACCTTCATTTTTGTGACCTATTAGCAGAAGGAATCAAGAACTTATCGATTTCAAAAAAAGAGTTGTCTCGTCGATTTAAAGTAAAGAATCCTGAAATAATGGATGATTTATTTTCTCAAAACAAAAGTGTAATTCTTGTTTCCGGCCATTATAATAATTGGGAATGGTTGATTACTTCTCAAAGTTTTCTTTTTAAGCACCAAGCCATGGGAATTGGAATGCCTATGACCAGTAAGTTTTGGGATAAAAAAATCAATGAGCGTCGCATGCGTTATGGAATGAAGGTTATTCATGCGAAAAATTTCAAGGATGAAATTCAAAAGAATAATGATCATCCAATTGCAATTTTAACCTTAGCAGATCAATCGCCGGGTGATTCAACAAAAGCATATTGGACAAAGTTTTTGAATCAAGAATCGGCTATACTATTTGGTGCAGAACAAATGGCTCATACGTATGATTTTGCAGTTGTGTTTTTTGTGACTAGGAAAGTGAAACGAGGGTATTATGAGATGCATCTTAAATTGATAACTGAGACCCCAAAAAACCTAGAATGGGGTGAAATTACAGAAAAACAAATACATTTATTGGAAACGGAAATTTTGGTTAAACCAGAAAATTGGATCTGGTCGCACAAACGTTGGAAAAGAGAAATTCCATCAAATCTTGAATTATTAAAAAAAGAACAACATGCAAAATTTAATGAGCGTTTTAAAAGTAATTAGCCTATTGTTAATTTTTTCAGGTGTTTATTCACAAGAAAATAAATACACACGTAAAAATAAAACAGCGAAAATCATTCAATATACAGAAGATAAATGCTACTCAAGAAGTATAATGTATAAAGATGGTTGCTTATATACAGGTAACTCAAATGGTTCTTTATATGCAACAAATTTAAAAAAAGAATTATCCATAAACCTTCTAAAGAATAAGAAATTCGAAGAAATGAGAGATATTGAATTTTCTGAAGATTTTCTTTTTGGAATGCAAAGCGGAACATTTGGTTTATTAGCAAAAGTTGATAGTTCAAAATTTATTGAATTCGTTTCTCCCAATTCAAGTATGTGGATCGGTACTTTTTTAGACGGTATGGATTTTTTTGGAAAAACTGGCTTCATAATGGGTGATCCTAAAGATGGATTCTTCTCCCTTTACAAAAGTGAAGATGGAGGAAACAGCTGGGATCAATGCGAAGGAAAGGTAAAAAGCTTTGAAGGAGAAGCTGGTTTTGCAGCAAGCGGAACCACCGTTCAAGTCATGAATGATAGTACCTTCATTTTTGTTTCTGGTGGCAAAAAAAGCAGGTTTTTCAAATCAACTAACAAAGGGAAATCATGGAAAATCACTTCGCTTCCGTACATGACAAGTGAATCAAGTGGTGCCTTTTCTATTTGCATGGTTTCAGATCAAATAGGTGTTGTTGTTGGTGGAGATTACGCTAATCCTGAATTGTGCCTAAATAATTGTTTTTACACAGATGATGGTGGTGAATTTTGGATCAATGCTAAAGAGCAAACGAGAGGATATCGCTCATGTGTGATTTTTGCAAAAGGTGTTTTTTATGCTTGTGGAACAAGCGGAATTGATTACTCAATTGATAAGGGAGCGACATGGAAATCCTTCGCTAATGGAAATTACTTTTCAATGTGCTCCGATAACAATTCATTGTACGCAACAATTCCAAATGGTAGTTTTCAAATTTTCGATTTAATTCAACATAAATAAATATGTCAGAATTAGTCGAAAAAATAAAATCATACGTGCAAAATGTTTTCAACGATGATGCAACTGGACATGATTGGTTTCATATTGAAAGAGTATATAAAATGGCAATATATCTTCAGTCACAAGAAGGTGGTGATTTGGAAATAATTGAGCTAGCTGCTCTTTTACACGATATTTCTGATCACAAAATGAATGGTGGGATTTTAAATGCAGGTGGAGATGTAGCTTATGCGTTATTAATGAAATTAGGATGTCTAGATGAAACAGCTCAAAAGGTAAGAGAAATTGTAGATGGCGTTTCCTACAAAGGCGCACACGTTGAAGATAAAATGCAGAGTATAGAAGGTAAAATTGTTCAAGATGCTGATCGTTTGGATGCAATTGGTGCTATAGGTATTGCTCGAGCATTCGCTTTTGGTGGAAATAAAAACAGACCAATGTATCTTCCCGATTCAAAACCAGAAATGCATGATAGTTTTGAGTCTTATGCGAATGCAAAAAGTCATACGGTGAATCATTTTTACGAAAAATTACTACTTTTAAGAGATAGATTAAATACTGCGACAGCATTAAAAATCGGACAAGATAGACATTTGTTCATGGAACAATACTTGCAACAGTTTTATAATGAATGGAATACAATAATTTAACAACGATATGACAGATCATTACGCTCTGGGGATAGATATTGGTGGTACCTCAACGGAATTTGGCTTAGTAAACAAGGATGGGGATGTTTTATACGAAAAAGACTTTCCAACAAAAGATTTTCTTGAACCACAATTATTAATAGATGCCATTTATACTGATATAAAAAAAGCTGGCTATTTAGACCTAATTCTTGGAATTGGTATTGGTGCACCGAACGGTAATTACTTCACTGGGAATATTGAATATGCTCCAAACTTATGTTGGAAAGGAATAATCCCATTATCACAACTTTTCGAAGAAAAATTCCATAAACCGACTTTATTAACTAATGATGCAAACGCTGCAGCAATGGGTGAAATGATTTTTGGCAATGCACGTGACTTAAAAGATTTTGTAACAATAACTTTGGGTACAGGAGTTGGAAGCGGTGTGATTGTGAATGGTGATCTTGTATACGGACATGACGGTTTCGCAGGAGAATACGGACATATTCGAGTAATTCCTGATGGACGTTTATGCGGTTGTACACGAAAAGGCTGTTTAGAAACCTATTGCTCTTCTACAGGAGTTGTTAGAAGTATCAAGGAATTAGATTCTGAAAACAAGCAATTTTCGATTTTACAAACAATTGAAGAGCCATCAGCTAAAGATGTGTTTGAATTAGCCGATAAAGGAGATCTTTTCGCACAAGAAATTGTAGCTTATACAGCGCAAATTCTTGGTTCTGCATTGGCAGATTACGCTTGTTTTTCGAGTCCAAAAGCGTATGTTTTATTTGGTGGTATTGCACAACACAAAGGTGATTTTGCACATAAAGTCAAATTAGCTTTAGAAGAAAATATTCTTATTATCTATAAAGACAAAATAGACATTCGAATTTCATCGTTGCATGATAAAAATGCAGCTGTTCTGGGAACTGCAGCACATTTGTTTTGGAACACTTTAAAAAAAGAACATGTTTAAAATAATTTCATTTCCCACTTTTATATTATTGTTTGTCAATTCTTATGCGCAAAACAAAAATTTCACGATACAAAAAAACAGTCAATCATCTAAAAAAAACGATATTCATGTCACTACTTCAAAAACAAAATCCATTGAAAAAATAGATTATAATTGTTTCGTGAATCCGTTTATCGGCACTGGTGGGCATGGACACACTTACCCTGGAGCTTCTGCCCCATTTGGAATGATGCAATTGAGTCCAGATACACGATATGACGGTTGGGATGGTTGTTCAGGTTACCATTATTCCGATTCAATTATTTATGGTTTTAGTCACACTCATCTCAGTGGAACGGGAGTTCCTGATTATTGTGACTTGTTAATCGTTCCTCAAAGTGGAACTCCGAAAACTATACCAGGATATTTAAGTAAGAAAGGATATGGATCTTCCTTTTCACATACTGATGAAGCAGCTTCCCCAGGATTTTATGAGGTGAATTTAATTGATCAAAAAATAATTGCTCGATTAACTGTTTCTGAAAGAGCTGGTATGCACGAATATACTTTTCTAAATAAAAAAGGTAAAAAGTTCATTTTAATCGACTTAGATCATCGGGATAAATTGCTGGATTATTATTTAAATATAATCGACAAAAAAACCATCTCAGGCTCTCGTATTTCTCAAGCTTGGGCAAATAACCAGCATTTTTATTTCCATCTTGAGACATCAATTCCTTATCAAAAAGCAAAACTATTCAATAAAAAAGGACAACATAAGCTTTTGCTGACTTTTCCTGAAAATACAGAACAAATTCTCATTAAAGTTGGCATGTCTGCTGTAGATGAAAATGGAGCTCAACAAAATTTAGAAAAAGAAATTCCACATTGGAACTTTGAATTATTAAAATCAATTACCGAAAAGAAATGGAATGATGAATTAGGCAAAATTGATATTATTTCAACTGATAAAGATATCATTGCAAACTTTTACACAGCATTGTATCACACTTTTCTTCAGCCAAATATCTTTAGTGATATCGATGGACGTTACAGAGGTCGTGACAATCAAATCCATTCCATCACTGATAATATTCCTCAATATACCGTTTTCTCTCTTTGGGATACGTATCGTGCAGCGAATCCTCTATATACGATTGTTCAACCAAAACGAACCAATGATTTTATTCATACATTTTTACGTCAATTTGACCAAGGAGGAGATTTACCGGTTTGGGAATTAGCTGGGAATGAAACAGATTGTATGATTGGATATCATAGCGC
>JBIIWQ010000090.1:0-7605 GCA_044338805.1 Crocinitomicaceae bacterium | reverse complement strand
CATCAGCGATAATACTAATGTTGGTTTGGGAAACTTCATTTAATTCAATTTGTGAAAAAACAAAAGAAGAAAAGAAAAAAGTGGAAATAATTAAAAATTGTAAACGAACTACCATAATTTAAATAATTAAAATTTTAATTATTTCTTTGTGGTTTCGCAGCGTAATATTAATTAAAATGAATCTAAATAACAATTTTAAAAAACCTTATTATTAACACATTTATTATTTCATCTAATAAGAGTCTAATTAATAACAATTTATAAATCTTAAATTTCTCTGCTATAAAAGGTTTGTCTCTTTTTTGATTTCTGAAAGTGACTGAATCAAATAATCAATTTCAGCGACATCATTAAATGCTTGGAATGAAAATCGAATATAACAATCAGTGCCGTGGCGCATAACTGGAATCTCAATTTTGTATTTTTCGAATAACAAACGTTGTAATTTTTCAGGTTCTGCAGTTTGAATTTCAGCACTGCAAATTTGCCCAAAGAAATCAGTGTTTAATGGTGCTAAAGCAGTTGTTTTTAAAAAGTCGAATAATTTTGGAGCGCATTCTAAAACGTTTTTTTTGCAGTTATTTGAAACTGTTTCCCAATCATATTTATTCATAAATTCGATGGCTTTTGGTACTGTCAAATAAGCAGAAAAATCGCGCGTGCCATTGAATTGATGGTAATCAAAAAACTTAGAATTGGATGGAGAAAGACTTTTAAATCCCCAGCTTATGATTAAAGGATCTAAATTTTCTTGAAATTCTTTTTTAACGTATAAAAACGAGCAGCCTTTTGGTGTCATCATCCACTTGTGACAAGCACCTGTGTAATAATCTGCTTGTAATTCGGATAGATTTAAATCAATATGTCCAGGAACATGTGCTCCGTCAACAATTGTTATTAAGCCTCGTTTTTTTGCTTCTTCACAAATTTCTTTAACAGGCAAAATCAAGGCAGTACTGCTTGTTATTTGACTAATGAAAATATATTTCGTTTTATCAGAATAACCTTTCCAAAATTCATGGATAAATTCTTCTATCGATTGAATTGGCAATGAAATGCTTTGTTTAATATATTTTGCTCCAGCTTTTTCGCAGTAATATTCCCACGTTCTGTCCATTGCACCGTATTCTAATGCAGTGGTCAATATCTCATCACCTGGATTAAGTTCTAGGTTTTTCGCAAGAATATTAAAAGCATGTGTAGGATTTGGAACAAAAATTATATCCTCAGAATCACACTGAATATATGCAGCCAATGCTTCTCTTGATTTTTTTAGATACTGATAACCATCAACTGTAATGAATTGAACTGGCTCTTTTTCTAAAAGTCTTTGCCAATTAATATAATCATCAAAAATTTCTTTGGGACAAGCACCAAATGAACCGAAGTTGAGGAAGGTGATGTCTTGGTTAAGTATAAAAAGATTTTTCATATGCTTATTTTGCTTTTGCTAAAATACAGTAATAGCATTATTTACAGTTCTATGGTTACTTTTATTAAAAAAAAATACTAAGTCAGAAGCGCCAGTTTCAAAACAACTTAAGTGTTGGACTAATTCTCCTGATGAATTATATATATAAGCTTTTGGAAAGGCGTCTCGCCAAATTTCTTCAATTTTTAAAGAATCAATAAAATAGAATTGGTCGTTCGTAATATAGCCAACTTTCCTTCCGTACTTAATAACAGAATCGGTAGTTTGGGGCTCTAGATCACTTATTCCAAAAAAAAGGCTGCATCCCGAAAAAGTTAACCCCAATAAAATCAATAAAAAGTTTTTTTGTTTCATTCTTTTTTTAGCTTGAGTATTGGTCTATTTACTATAACTTATATAACCGCCATTTTTTTTGGTAATCTAGCAAATAGGGTGGCTAACCCTAATTTTATGAGGCTAAGCTAATTAATGAACAAGATACTTATTTCTAGTTAATTACGTCCACAAAAAAAACATAATTTAAAATAAAACACATTTTCCTTTGAAAATATTACCATGGTAAGTAAATTTACACCATGAAAATTGATGAAGCACTTCAAACAAAATTCAAGTCACCCCAACAGAAAGCGATCATAAACATCCGTTTTACTTCGAATTTTTTAGGTAACATCCAGCAGAACAAAATGAATCAGTATGATTTGTCAATGCCTCAATTCAATATATTGCGCATATTGAGAGGAGCAGGAGAAGCTATTAATGTGAATACCGTGAAAGATAGAATGGTGGAAAAATCGCCAAATACAACACGCTTAATGGATAAATTAATCGATAAAGGATTGATTGAACGCACAAGGTGTGAAGATGATCGACGGGTTGTATTTGTGAAAATATCTGAAAATGGATTGTCAGTTTTATCAGAAATAGATAAAAATACAGATATTAACTTGCTCATAAATGCAGGTCTATCCGACGAAGAAGCAAATACGTTAAGTGATTTACTGGATAAGACCCGCGCTTCATATGAATGATTCTGTAAGCATTTCATCACTCATAAAACAAGATTTCACAGTTGAAAACCGCACCGAAACACACATTTGGTATGCTGATGAACCAATGGATTTAGGGGGAAAGGATGAAGGTCCGAAACCAACAGAATTGTTTCTATCGTCCTTGGCGAGTTGTATTTTAATCACAGTGCGAATGGTTGCCCAACGAAAAGGATGGAATACTGGTGTTATTTCAATCGAATTAACAATGAATCACCGCGAAAAAGGAGTGGAAATAGTTAAGCATATACTGTTTGAAAATCAATTGGAAGAAGAGCAAGTGAAACGCTTATTGGATGTTTCAAACCGCTGTCCTGTTGCTAAAATTTTAAGTAATCCAATTGAATTTAAATTCGTCTAAATGACTAAAAAACAAATAGGGTGGATGTCCATTCTAGCGCTTGTGGTTTTTACCAACATTATCGAATCAATGATATTAATGCCGCTGTCGTCAACGATAAAAGTGGCATTGTACATGAATGACAATCAATGGGGTGTGATTATTTCAAGTTATTTGTTTAGCGCTTTCATTTCTGGAATTCTAAGTATTTTTGTAATTGATAAATTTGACAGAAAACGGTTTTTATTCGTATTGTACACACTTTTTATTTTTGGAACTTTCCTTTGTGGAATTGCTGAAACATATGAATTTCTTGTTTTTGCCCGAATTTTTGCTGGCTTTTTTGGCGGTGTGATTTCTGCTGTTGTGCTAGCAATTGTTGGCGATGTTATCCCGCCAGAGCACCGAGGAAAAGCAACAGGAATTGTTATGGCCGGGTTTTCAACTGCAGCTGCTTTGGGGATTCCACTGGGTATCTTTATTGGTTTAAAATGGAATTGGCAAATGCCTTTCTTTTTTATCGTTGGTTTATCAATGCTCACCTTGGTGATGGTTGGATTAATTCTACCAACAATGAAGGAGCATTTGACCAAAGCAAAAACCGTTAAATCGTGGGAGATATTGAGACGAATACCTAAGAATAGGAACCAAGTTAAAGCATTGGTTTTTTCGTGTACGATTCTTTTTGGTCAATTTGCAATCATTCCTTACTTGGCCGATTATGTTGAACACAATATTGGTTTCGAGAAGAAAGAGTTGGTTTGGATGTATTTTTTTGGTGGCGCATTGACGTTTATTACCAATCCATTTATTGGTTATTTATCTGATCGGTTCGGACAAATGCGTATCTTTTTAATCATGATGTCGATTTCTTGTGTACCTATTGGATTCATCACAGCAATGGGGGAGAACCCAATGCTTTTAGTGCTGTTAGCGACATCGGGATTTTTTATTTTCGCTGGTGGTCGCAATATTCCAGGTACTGCAATGGTGTTAAGTACAGCTGCTCCTTATGAACGAGGCGGCTTTATGAGCATACGTTCTGCAGTGCAGCAATTGGCTAGTGGAATTGCTGTATTATTGGGAAGTTGGATTCTTTCTCAAGATTCCACTGGAAAATATTTTAACTTTGAAATCATTGGCTACATTGGCATAGGCACGAGTATTATTTCCTATTTTATATTAAAGACTATCAAATCAGAATATTAATGAAAAACCTTATTTTAATTCTCTCCGTCAGTTGTATTCAATTTATCGCTTTTTCTCAACCTGGGAAAGGAACGGGTGATGGAATCATTTCAGGTAAAATTTTAGATAAAACGAAAGATGCACCTTTAGAATATGTTTCGTTTAGATTATTCTCTATCAAAGATTCTTCAATTATTGCTGGTATTTTTACAGATTTAGAGGGGAAATTCATATTGGAAAATCTTCCCATTGGAAATTATTATGCTAAAATCACTTTTACAGGTTATGCACCTTTAATCATGAATGATATAAAAATATCAGCAGTAATGAAGGTTGTAAATCTTGGAACGATAAAAATGGAATTGGGAGATTCAAAAATGCTGCAAGAAGTGAAGATTGTTGGTGAAATAGATTTGCTTAAAATCGGTATCGACAAAAAAATATACAATGTTGGGGAAGATTTATCTGTAAAAGGTGGAACGGCAAACGATGTATTGAATAACATTCCATCTGTCCAAGTTGATCAGGAAGGGAAAATCAGTTTAAGAGGTGATGGTGGAGTGACGATTCTAATTGATGGTCGTCCAAGTTCACTTTCAGGAGCAAGCGGTAAATCCTTATTAGATGCTTTGCCAGCGGGTTCAATCGAACGCATTGAAATTGTAACAAATCCTTCCGCTAAATACGATCCAGATGGCACCTCTGGAATCATCAATATTGTTTTAAAGAAAAATAAACTGAAAGGTTTTAATGGTTTAGTAAATGGTACCCTTGGTTCAGGTGATTTAACTGGTGGAAACAGTTTTGAAGGTGGAGTATCGTTGAGTTATAGAAATTCAAAATTCAACACGTTTGGAAGTTATGCAGGACGTTATACAGAAGGTTATCGAAATAATTATTCTGACTTAACACAAACATTTACTGATGGAAGTTCTTCTCGAATTCTTCAAGAACGAATTGGTACAGATTTAAACGCTGGCCATACCATTCGTTTGGGTTCTGATTTTTATTTGAAGGCAAGACATTTGTTGGGTATTTCTTCAACAGCAAGTATTGGCCGACGAGATAGAACTGGTTCACAATGGAATTCAAGTTACGATGGAACAGGAACACAATTGGCGTTATGGAATAGGTATTCATCGGATCCATCTCAGCAGCAGAACTTAGATGTAAATGTCAATTATAAATTCGATTTGAAGGAAGATAGAGGAAATCTAATAATGGATTTTAATCAATCTTTAGGAAAAGACGATATTCAAGGATTTTATGATCAGAATTATTACACAATCGATTCTGTTTTATTAGGTGCACAGCCTATTCAACAGCAATTATTCAATAAAGAACGAAACAATGTGACAACAGGTCAAGTTGATTTTATGTATACTTTTCCAAAAATTAAAGCAAGAATTGAAACGGGGACAAAAGCAATCTTGCGTCACCAAAGTGTTAACACGTATTCTGAATCATATGACACGCTTCAAAGTGCCTATTTTCAAGATACATTGTCAAATTTCAAATACGACTATGATGAAAAGATTTTTAGTTTATATGGAATTGTCGGACAGCAACTAGGTAAATTCAAATACCAAGCTGGAATAAGGTTAGAAAAAGCATATCAAATACCAAATTTAATATCAGATTCCATTCGCATTGTAAATGATTATTTCAATTTCTTTCCTTCAGCACATGTCCGATATGCTTTAACTGAAAAGTCTGAAATTAGCTTGAGTTATTCAAAACGCATAACACGGGCGGCTGCTGCGGATTTAAATCCTTTTACAAGTTATGCGGACCCATATAATTTGAGAAGAGGAAATCCCTATTTACAGCCTGAATTCATTGATTCGTATGATTTAGGATATACAAATGAAATTAAAAAAGTCACTTTTACGGTAAGTCTTTATTACCGTCACAATACCCAGATAATATCGCGCGTGAAAGAGTTTTATAGCAACAATACATCTGCGATGACTTTTATTAATCTTGATGGGAGTCATAACTTCGGTTCTGAAGCAGTTGTGATTGTCAAGCCTTTCAAATGGTGGAGAAATACGATTTCTGCTAACGCCAACTATTTTCAATTTGTAGATGATAATACGACCGCAAATTGGAATGTGAATGGAATCAGTTGGAATGCTAAATATTCAGGCGCTGTGGATTTCTGGAAAAAAACTGCAACCGTTCAATTGAATGTTAATTACAATTCCCCAAGGAATTCTATTCAAGGTCGTGTTCAGCGAAAAGGTCCTGTTGATTTGTCGTTTGAAAAAACATTCAAGGAAGGAAAATGGTCGTTGGGTTGCAGAGTGACAGATATTTTCAATAAAATGGGCTTTTACATGGATTTGAATCAACCAACTGTTCAGCAAACGTCGTCTTTCAAATGGTTAACTAGAAAGTATTTTGTGACCTTCTCGTATAAGTTTGGAAAGTTAGAAATCTCGAACAAAAAACAGGGCGGAGGAGAAGGCGGATTTGATATGTAACATCAATCCCAAATCCTGAATCCTGAATCCTGAATTGAGAAATCGATTTACTTCAAACTTTCTTTCGTCGCAATTTTTATTCCAAGCCCCATTAATCCTTGATCAAAAGATTTAAATTTCTTAGCTGATTTTGTTGGTATTTGCAGTATTCTTCGGATGTCAATTCTAGTTTTCATAAGAGTTGTTTTGAATTCATTCGAAGATAGACAAGAATAATACCAATTTCATGGTGACATACTAATCGGTATGTTTTAAACTGTAAAAGGGGAGAATTTGTGATTTAAGTCTCACTCCCATCTCGACTATCGCTCTATGTCCACTCGACTATCGCTTATTTCAATACTTGGATATACCCAGTGAAGTCCTAGCTCAATATTGTGCGATGATAGTTGAGAATTACAAATTATGAATTACATCTATGTGTTCTATGTGCCACATCGGCAAGCTCAGTGCATCGCTATGTGTTTCCAAGTAGAATTCACATTGAATGTCTAATCTCCTTTATTACATGTGTATACAAAAGCTGGAGGAAAATTCAAAGGCGTAAAATCGATTGAAATGTCATCAAAAACTTTCTTGATATGTTTTTTAGATTGCAAAGAATATTGGAATTGAATGTATTTTCCAATTGGTTTTAATGAGTTGTGTGATGCTTTTAAAACTGAATCTCGAATGTCTTGTGGGAAATTTGCTAACGGAAGAGATGAAACAACAACATCTGCTTTGTCCAATTTGTATTCAGCTAAATAGTACTCAATTTTTTCAGCAGAATCATAGATGATATGCACTCTTTCGTCCGTGATGCGTTTTTGAAGCTGATTGCAAAAGTTTTCGTTCAATTCAAAAACCAATAAAACGGCATCAGGCAGCATTTTACGCAGAATTTTATCTGTAAAAACTCCAGTTCCTGGACCAAGTTCAACGATTACTTTAGCAACGTTAAAATCTATATTTGCCAGCATTTTTTGAGCAAGAAAACGTGAACTCGGAGCCATAGCACCAACCATTTTCTTTTCTTTCCAAAATTGTCTAATAAACGATTTTTTTTCTGACATATATTTAATCTCTACAGGCTAATTTACCGTTATTTATTATCCCAACAATAGAACCTTT
>JBIIWQ010000006.1:0-24779 GCA_044338805.1 Crocinitomicaceae bacterium | reverse complement strand
TCATTAAGTAAAAATTTTCTCATGCGTTAATTGATTTTAGTTAATAAGCGACAAAGGTAATAATATCGATAACAATAAAACAACTTTATTTTAAATAATCCTTAACATATAGGGTAGAATGAAAATTTAATAAGTATTACTCGTATATTTAACTGGTTCTGTCGAATATTTTTAAATTTGAACTTATAAATTTTTTAAATATGAATTTGAGTTTATCAAATAAAACAGCGCTTGTTTGTGGAAGTACGCAAGGAATAGGAAAAGCAACAGCTATTGAATTGGCTAATTTAGGAGCCAATATTGTTCTTTTAGCACGAAATGAAGAAAAACTAAATGCGACTTTAGCTGATCTCGATTCAACTCAAGGACAAATACATTCATATCTAGTAGCCGATTTTTCAAATCCAACTGACTTGAAATCTAAAATTCAAAAATTTATTCAAGCTGGAAATAAAATTCATATCCTTATCAACAACTCGGGCGGACCAAAAGGCGGTGCAATAAAAGACGCTGCTCCTGAAGAATTTTTATTGGCTTTTAACCAACATTTGATTTGCAACCATATTCTAGTTCAAGCAATTTACCCCGTGATGAAAGAAGAAGGTTATGGAAGAATCATCAATGTAATTTCAACTTCTGTAAAACAACCATTACCGAACTT
Organism: Crocinitomicaceae bacterium; assembly: GCA_044338805.1. Lineage (GTDB taxonomy): Bacteria > Bacteroidota > Bacteroidia > Flavobacteriales_D > Crocinitomicaceae > M0103. The sequence continues at coordinate 24,118 of JBIIWQ010000006.1, read as the reverse complement.
AGGTGTTTCAAATACGATAAGAGGAGCGGTAGCAAATTGGAGTAAAACTTTGGCAAATGAATTAGGTGGCTTTGGAATTACTGTTAACAATGTTCTTCCTGGCGCAACCAATACAGCACGACTTCAAAGTATTGCGCAAATCAAAGCAGATCAATTCAATGAAACTGTCGAAGATGTCTTTATTGAAATGGCATCTGAAACACCTTTGAAAAGAATTGCTCAGCCAGAAGAAATTGCTGCAGCAATAGCATTTTTAGCTTCTCCAGCAGCTGCATATATAAATGGAATCAATGTTCCTGTAGATGGAGGACGGACAAAATCACTTTAAAGAGAGCATAGACCGCTTCGCTGATAGAACATAGAGCATAGACTTATTCCCTAGAACCAATCTACTACTTTTGAATTTATAAAGAAATTAGTTAGAATGGTGATTATTTTAATTCTTTTGAACTAGTCTCAGTTCTAAAGAGAGCATAGACCGCTTCGCTGATAGAACTTAGAGCATAGACTTATTCCCTAGAACCAATCTATTACTTTTGATTTTTATAAAGAAATTAGTTAGAATAGAGATTATAGAATGTAATTGGAACGGTGACTGCGCTTGCCGGTGACTGAGCTTGTCGAAGTCAGCGGATTATATTGACGTGTCCAACGATTTTTTCTTCTCTGCCTGAACGTGTGATATAGGAAATTTTCCACGAATAAGTTCCATCTTGCATTAATACACCTTTATAAGTGCCGTCCCATTGAAAATCCATTTCATCTGAAGTAAATATTAGCTCCCCCCAACGATTATAAATCCTCACCTGCAGAGATTTTACACCAACTGTGCTTGCTTTGAAAACATTATTGAATCTCAATCCATCTGGTGTAAACGTATTTGGAACATATACGTAAAATGCTTCTTCAATAGAAATTGGTTTTGAAATAGTATCTGTACAACCCTTTTCATCCGTGGCAATAAGTGTTATTAAATAAGTTCCGGGGTCGTTATACGTATTATTTGGGTGAACTACAGTTGAAGTATTTCCATCCCCAAAAAACCACTGATACGTATCTCCATTTACCGTTGTATTTTGAAATGTAATAGGTAAATCATCAAATAAAGTATTACTTGAAATTTCAAAATTTGCTATCGGATGTATAACTGTCACCGTTGTTGAACCAGAAACGGTAAATGTTTGGCATTCATCTGAAACAATAACTTGATAGGATGTTGACTCTGTCGGATACACCCAAATTGAAGCTGTATTTGCGCCAGTTTGGGGCCATAGATAATAATATTGCCCATACCCACCAGTTGCAGAAACGCTTATTTGTGCGCTATCCCCAGGACAAATTTCTACATTTGGACTCAAGGTTATTAATAATGGAGGGCTTGTAATTGTATAAAGTACATCAGCAGTAGCTTGAACGCCACATTGATCAATAACTAAAACCGTGTATATTGTTGTTGTAGATGGAGTTACTGATTGCGTATACAAATCCCCTAATTGCTGTCCTTGATTTGAACTCCAATTATATATATAACCTCCTGCTCCACCTGTTACACTTGCTTCTAATTGAGCAGGAATATATGGACAAATTTCAGTAATATCTGGTGTTACAGTAATAACAATTGGGTCATAAACCGGAACTGTTACGGTGCCAGATCCAGTTGCCGTTTCATTTAAACAATTGTCAGTAACAGAAACGGTATATGTTTGATTCGTTAGTGGCGCAACTGAAATACTTGGTGTTGTTTCCCCCGTATCCCAACTATATGTATAAGGAGGTACTCCACCACTTGGGATTGCTGTTAAAGTAACATTATTCCCAGGACATAAAACACTAGCATTTGCAACGGTAACTGCAACAGGTTGAACATCAGAAACCCCTAAATTGATTACTATCGGCGTTACATTTCCACAAGGATCTGTAATAGGAAAATTAAGAATAATTGTTTCTTGACCTTCAACTAACAAATCAGCAAATGCGCTTATACTGAACGTAACAGTTGTTTGACCTGCAGCAAAAAAAATAGAATTAGGAATATTTGTATAATCCACCCCTTCAGTTGCAGTTCCAGCAACATTAATTGGGATAGTCATAGGTGAAGCTAAGTCGTTGACTCCGCGTGTTAATGTCACAGTTGCAGAAACGCACCCCTCCGCCATAAGATTTGGATTCGAAAATACTTGTTGCGATAAGGTATATGAGATATCAACAGGGGTTTTTGATGATAAACTATTTGCTTCTAAAAAAATTCCTGAATCAAAAATTCCGTCACCAACGTCTGCAACAGCAATTATTAAATGATATGTTTGGCCACATTGAACTTTTGATACTGCTTCCAAAACATCGGTAAAACCATCGTATTGGATGTAATAAGGAGAGCCATTTTGAGGAGACGAATTTCCGTCTCCATTCGCATTGTAAAAAGAAGAATTTGTAATTGGATTTACATTATTGATTGAAACAATTGCGCCATTAGGAAGCTTAGCAATATTAGGATTTCCCACAATACCTGGTCCAGAAATAAAAAATCCAAAAACATCATTATAACTCACATTATTTGGAGGAGCAAATTCTGGGTATTCTTCTGAGCCGAACACATATTTAAAACGAACTGTATCTGAATATGGCACAAAATCAAATTCTAAGACTGCAGCATTGAAGGTTTGTGTTCCTCCAATTATGGTTGATAATAATCCTGAACCACCAAAGCTATTATCAATCCCAGAATTCGTTTGATTATTCGGTCCTTGAGGACCAGAGCCATTATTGCTAACTGTTCCAGTTGTTAAAACTATTCCATTTGCAATTCCAAGGTTCGTTCCAGTAGCAGTAAATTCACTGATAGCGCCTGGACTTCCATTATACATTATGTTTGAAACGGTTACGCCTGAACCAAGCAATACATTTTGCACCAAAGAAGTTGGCGCAGGCCCGGGTGTTGTAACCAATTGCCCATTAGAAGAAAGGCAAACAAAACTGAAAAAGGTCGATATGTAAAATTTACTTTTCACTATTAAATAGACGTATATAATCTAGATACGTTGTCAGAAGTTCCAATTTTCGCACCAAATATCTCTAATATATAAAAATTAAACGAATAAACAGAACATATTGTTGCACAAGATGATAAAAATTGACAGTTTTGTTTAATATGAACAGGATTAAAACCATTTTAAACAATCTTCGTCTATCAAACAAATATGCTATTTCGAATCCGATTAATTTCGAGGAGAAGTGGAGTTTTAATGCTACTGGAATTCAGTTAATATCATTGATTTCAATAGGTTGTTTGCTTATCGGGGTATTATTTACACTTTTTGTTTTAAAAGGTCCATTTTCAAGCTATTTCACAAAGAATGATATAACATTAGATCGAAATAATCTCGAGAATCAACACAGAAAAATTGTTTCTTTAAATAAACGTATTGATGAACAAGATGCGTATATAGCATCAATAAAAAGGATCATTTCTGGTGACATAATTGCAGATTCTTTAGATCAGAAAATTCCAGAAGGACAAACACAAAATACATCTAAAATTCAAACTGAACGTTCCGAAAATGAAGCAAAATTATCTGCAAAAGTTAAAGATGATTTGCGCACGAATCCTAAAAGAAAAAAACAATCTACTATTCACTATTTTGTTGAACCGGTAAACGGATTTATAAGCCAGGATTTTAATGTTGATAATCACCCTGGAATTGATATTGTTGCGGCAAAAGATAAAACAATTTTAGCATGTTTATCCGGAACTGTTATTTATTCAGGGTATACTCAGAAAGATGGTTATGTGCTTATTTTGGATCATGCTAATGGGTATATCTCAGTGTATAAGCATACCAAAACCGTTTTGAAAAAATTAGGATCAAAAGTACAGATGAGTGATCCAATAGCAATTGTTGGAAATACTGGCGAAAATACTTCTGGGCCACATTTGCATTTTGAATTATGGTATAACCAAAGTGCTGTCAATCCGAAAGATTATATGAATTTTAAGTGAGTTGATTTATTCGGACATTCCTTGCAACGAGCAAAGATTGTAATACATTCCTTTTAATGCCAATAATTCTGAATGAGTGCCTCGTTCCTTTATTTCCCCTTTAGATAAAACGATAATTTCATCAACATTGCGTATTGTACTTAACCTGTGTGCTATAATAATTGAAGTTCTATCTTTCATTAAATGATCTAAGGCATCTTGAACTAATTTTTCAGATTCGGTATCCAATGCGGAAGTTGCTTCATCCAAAATCAAAATAGTTGGATTTTTTAATATTGCTCTCGCGATGCTAATTCGTTGTTTTTGGCCTCCTGAAAGTTTATTCCCACGTTCGCCAATATTCGTTTCATACCCATTCTCCAAATTCATAATAAATTCATGAGCATTTGCAATTTTAGCGGCATCTTGAATCTCCTCAATTGTTGAATCTAGCATTCCAAATGCAATATTTTCGCTAACCGATGTATTGAATAATATGGATTCTTGAGAAACAATTCCAATATGATTTCTAAGGTCTTTTATTGAACAATCTCTAATTGGAATAGTATCGAAAAAGATAGTGCCATCAGTAACATCATAAAAGCGTGGTAATAAATCACCAAGAGTAGATTTTCCACTTCCTGATTCACCAACCAATGCAATAGATTTCCCTTTTGCAATCGTCAGGTTAATATTTTTTAATACAAATTCGTCTTTGTATTTAAAAGAAACATTTTCGTAACGAATCCCGTCATTCAACTCAGGCAATGCAATTGGATTAGCTGTCTCATAGATTTTTTCATCTGCATTCAATATTTCGTTGATGCGGTCTTGTGACGCTTTTGATTTATTTAAATTAGCTAATGAAGTTGAAATTCCTTGAATTGGACGCAATAACTGCGAAAAAACAATTATGAAAGTGATGAAAACCTTGCCAGTTAAGTGCTGGGAGTTATTGACATCTAAAATCATAGAGCCTCCAAACCAAACCAGTCCAAGCATTACAGCAGCGCCTAATGTTTCGTTCAATAATGGAGAAAGATCCCTTTTTCTAAATGCTTTTGTAATTAATTGTTGATGGTTCAGATTTACTTGCCTAAAGGAATTAAACACTTGGGGAACAGCATTAAAAGCTTTAATTATCCTGATTCCACCTAAACCCTCTTCCATCGCAGAAAACAAAAGACCCATTTGTTCTTGTCCCTTTTTTGCTGTTCGTTTTAAGCTTTTACCAATTCTTGAAATTACAAAAGCAGTTACAGGCAATAAAATAAAAGAGATTAGCGTTAATTGTGGGCTTAAATAGATAAGTGCAGAAACATTTATTACAATCGCGATCGGTTCTCTAAAAAACAATTCTAACATACTGATAACAGCCACTTCTATTTCACCAACATCACTGTTCATACGGGCCATCAAATCACCTTTTCGTTCATTGCTATAAAAGGACAAAGGCAAATTCAACGATTTTTCAAATAATTTATTTCGAACATCTCGAACAACAGCCATTCTTAATTCTGATTGATGCCAAATTGCTCCATAGCGGAAAATATTCTTTAATAAAAAGGCTGCAAATACAGAAACACAGACGAATAAAAGTGCTTGTTTAGGGTCTTCATTGACCATTTTCTGCATGAAATAATTATAATAATCTTTCACATAAGCTCCCAAATCAAATAGTCCACCATTCCAAACAGGAGCTTTAAGATTTAAAACTTTCACTGCAGGTTCAAAAATTAATTGCAGAAAGGGTATAAAAAGAACAAGTGATAATAAATTAAAAAGAACAAATAAAAGGTTGCATAAAATCACTAGGATTGAGCGTCCTTTATAAGAAAACGTGTACCGATAAATTTCAATAATTCCTTTCATTCGAGGCAAAGATAAGTTTTTGTTTCCCTATCTTTTCATTCAGGCAGTAACAATTGTTACTTTTGTACCATGAGTAGTATCAGACAAAATAAAATTGAAGGAGTAATTCAAGAAGAATTATCAATGTTTTTTCAACGCAATGCACGTGAGATATGTTTGGGAGCAATGGTCACTGTCACTATCGTTCGTGTAACTTCAGATTTATCTTTAGCAAGATGTTATATCAGCATTTTTGCAGGACCAGATAAAAAGGAAGTATTAGAGAACATCAAAATCAACACAGGAAAAATTAGAGGCGATGTTGGTAAACGATTGAAAAACATGCGTAAAATTCCAGAATTATTATTCTTTATTGATGACTCATTAGATTACGCAATGACAATTGACGAATTGCTAAAGAAAAAATAATCAATCTTTCATATTATATAGCGAGACGATATCTTTCAGCAAAAAGGAAGAAAAATGTGATTAATTTAATCACTCGAATTTCTGTTGTAGGGATTTCTGTTATTACCGCATCACTAATAATTCTTTTATCTGCCTTCAATGGAATAGAATCAATGATTGAAAAGTTATATTCTGATTTTGACACAGATATAACCATACGATCCACTATTGGGAAAACTTTCCCAGAAGATCTGATTGATTATAAATCAATTCAAAAAACAAGTGGCGTTGTAAATTATTCAAAAGCAATAGAAGAAATTGTTGTAATAAAGCATGAGAAAAAATTTATAAATGCATCATTAATTGGAGTGGATAGTTCATTCTTGAAAATTGCAAGAATGAAGGATCACATGGTTGATGGGAATCCTTTTATCGAACAAAACAACAAATCATTTGGGTTAATTGGAGCGACACTTTTAGATAACCTGGGCGGATATATTCCAGAAAATATAGGGTATGAGCAAGTTATACTCTATGTTCCTAAACGTGATTCTAAAGTTCGAATTGGATCTAATCCGTTCAACACGAAACTCATTGACATTTCCGGAAGAATGAATTTCAATCGCGAAGTAAACGCGGATAAACTCGTAATACCTATAAAACTAGCTAAAGAAATTCTCAATTATCAAAAAGACATTACGTCAGTCTATGTTGACGTTGATCCTTCCTATAAAAATGAAAATGTTAAAGCCAATCTTATCGAAATCCTTGGTTCAAATTTCAGTGTTAAAACAAATTATGAAAAAAACGAGTTAATTTATAAAACCAGTAAATCAGAAAAAATAATTGTACTAATTTTATTACTATTCATCTTCATTTTAGCGGCTTTTAATCTAATTGCATCTCTAACAATGTTATTCGTTGAGAAAAAAGAAAACATTCAAACGATGATTAGTTATGGTGCAAACAAAAAGACAATCTTCAATATTTTCTTTTTTGAAGGACTACTAATTTCAGGAAAAGGTATACTTATCGGCCTTTTCTTGGGTTATGGTGTTTGTTTACTACAACTCAAAAGCGCATTGCTTACTATGCCCAATTCTGGTGGTGAAGCTTTTCCAATAAATATTACAATTTCTGACGGAATATTGATCCTTTTTCTAGTGTCTTTATTGAGTTTGCTGTTTTCTTATTTGCCTGTCCGTTTTCTTGTTAAAAAGAATCTGAGCCATCTAAAATTCTAATCATTTTTTTCTTTAAAATCATAAAAAAAAGTCACAATTCTATATTGTAACTTAAAATAATTGGTGTAACTTTGCGCCCAAATTCAAATCAGTGGGTCTGCCACTATTTAGTATTCAACATAAAAAGACGCTTAAATGTCGGGAATTAAAGGAAATGTTTCACAGGTAATTGGTCCTGTTGTTGATGTAAACTTCGAAAAAGGAGTAGCTCTTCCAAATATATATGATGCTTTGGAAGTAATAAAGCCAGATGGTACACGTGTTGTATTGGAAGTACAATCACACGTTGGTGATAATTCGGTTCGAACAATTTCAATGGACTCAACGGATGGTTTCCGAAGAGGAATGGAAGTTACCTCAACTGGAAGTGCAATAAAAATGCCTATTGGTGATCAAATTAAAGGTCGTTTATTCAATGTGGTTGGTGAAGCTATTGATGGTATCAATGTTATTGATAACTCAAACGGATTACCAATTCACCGCGAAGCTCCAAAATTTGACCAATTATCAACTTCAACGGAAGTTCTCTTCACAGGAATTAAAGTAATTGACCTTATTGAGCCTTATTCAAAAGGTGGTAAAATTGGTTTGTTCGGTGGAGCTGGAGTTGGAAAAACAGTTTTAATTCAAGAATTGATTAATAATATCGCTAAAGGTCACGGTGGACTTTCTGTTTTTGCAGGAGTTGGTGAGCGCACGCGTGAAGGAAATGATTTACTTCGTGAAATGTTAGAATCTGGCATTATCAAATATGGTGATGCATTTATGCATTCTATGGAAGAAGGCGGATGGGATCTTGATAAAATTGATTTGGAAGAAATGAAAGAATCGAAAGCTACTTTCGTTTTCGGACAAATGAATGAGCCTCCTGGCGCTCGTGCTCGTGTTGCTCTTTCTGGATTGACGATGGCTGAATATTACCGTGATGGAGAAGGTGATGGAGAAGGAAAAGATATTCTTTTCTTCGTTGATAACATCTTCCGTTTTACACAAGCAGGTTCTGAAGTATCAGCACTTCTTGGTCGTATGCCATCCGCAGTAGGATATCAACCAACATTAGCATCTGAAATGGGTGCAATGCAAGAGCGTATTACTTCTACAAAAAATGGATCTATTACATCTGTACAAGCGGTTTATGTACCTGCAGACGACCTTACTGACCCTGCACCGGCAAATACATTTGCTCACTTAGATGCTACAACAGTATTGTCTCGTAAAATTGCTGAATTAGGAATTTATCCAGCGGTAGATCCATTGGATTCAACATCTCGAATTTTAACAAGAGAAATCGTTGGTGAAGAGCATTATGACTGTGCTTCTCGCGTTAAGATTACTTTACAACGATATAAAGAATTACAAGATATTATTGCGATTCTTGGTATGGATGAATTATCAGAAGAAGATAAATTGATTGTACATAGAGCTCGTAGAGTTCAACGTTTCTTATCTCAACCTTTTCATGTTGCTGAGCAATTTACAGGAATCCCCGGCGTTTTGGTTGACATCTTGGATACAATTAAAGCATTTAATGCAATTCTTGATGGTGAATATGATAAATATCCAGAGGCAGCCTTTAACTTGAAAGGTGGAATCGAAGATGTTGTTGCTGCTGGAGAAAAAATGTTATCGGAAGCAAACGCTTAAATAAAAAGTATTCTTCAATTCAAAAACGAAAAATATGCAGTTGGAAATAATAACTCCTGAATCAAAAATATTTACTGGTGAGGTAGATTCAGTTCTTCTTCCCGGATTAAATGGACTTTTTCAGGTTTTGAATGGACACGCTCCAATTATCTCAGGACTTGCAGAAGGGGAAGTAAAAATCGATTTAGTTTCATCATTTGAAAGAACTGAAGGAACAAGTAAATTAATTTTTGATGATACTTCAAATTCAAAAGTGATTCGAGTTGCTATTAAAGGCGGGGTTGTTGAACTCTTGAATAATAAAATTATTGTTCTTGCCGAATAAGAAAATTTAACCTTGTTATACAGAGGGATTTGGTTTACCATTTCCCTCTTTTTTTTGTTAAGGTATGTTAAGCATTATTAGAGAACACTGAAATATACGATTGATTGTTTATTTTCGTTCTTAATTCTAAATTTGTAAATGGATTATTTATCTAAAATAGATCTTACTAAAACACCGAAACACGTTGCGATCATCATGGATGGCAATGGTCGTTGGGCTCAAAAACAAGGGCATTTACGTTTGTATGGTCACAATTTTGGAGTAGAATCAATTCGAGAAACATTAAAAGCTGCCAAGGAATTAAAAATTCAATACCTCACACTTTACGCCTTTTCTACTGAAAACTGGAATCGCCCCAAAGAAGAAGTTGATGGTTTAATGGATTTATTAGTCAAGTCGTTGGCGAATGAAATTAAAGAACTTTCAGATACTGGCGTTCGTTTATTGACTATTGGAGATATTGAAGGCCTACCTAAAGAATGTCAAGATGAATTGCAAGAATCCATTGAATTAACCAAAAATAACATAGAAATAAATTTGGTTCTTGCCCTCAACTACAGTGCGCGATGGGAAATTATTGATGCAGTAAAAAAGATCGCTGCAAACGTTAAATCAAATGATTTATCCATAGATAAAATATCATCAGAACTTTTTGACAGCTATTTAGGCACTAAAGATATCCCGGATCCGGAATTATTAATAAGAACTAGTGGAGAACATAGAATAAGTAATTTTCTTTTATGGCAAATTGCTTACACTGAATTTCATTTCACTGAAGTGTTATGGCCAGATTTTAAACGTGATGATTTATACAAAGCAGTTTTAGATTTTCAATCAAGAGAAAGACGTTTTGGAATGGTATCTGAACAATTAACTAAATAAAATGAAATTGAAAATTCTATTCCCACTATTTTGTTTGTGCTCATTATCTGCTGTTTTCGCTCAAATTGACACACTATCTGGGCCTGTTTCAATTGGAGGATTAGATATTGATTTTAAAAAACCAAAAGAATATGAAGTAGGCCCAATAAAAATTGAAGGAGCCGATAATTTTGATCACCAAGCAATTAAACTAATTGCTGGATTAAAACAAGGTCAAACTATTTATCTTCCAGGCGAAAAAATCTCAAAAGCAATTAAAAACTTATGGGCTGAAGGGTTATTTTCTGATGTAGAGATTTTAGCAGACAAAGAAGTTGCTGGTGTAATTTATCTAACAATAAGAGTTGTTCCAAGGCCGAAACTATCCCGTTTCAAATTTAAAGGAATAAATAAAAGAGAAGCGGATAAAGTAAGAGAAGAAATCGCTTTGTTTTCAGGGAAAACTATCACAGAAAATTTAATCTATCAAACAGAAAATCAGATAAAAGGATACTTTAGAGAAAAAGGATATTATTCAGTATCAGCAAAGATTAATCACGTACCTGATACCTTAATGAATAACTCCGAAATTTTCCTAATTGACATCAAAAAGGGTAAAAAAATTGGGATTAAAGAATTAAATATTGACGGTGTCACAAGTATTCCGAAGTGGAAACTGACAATGGCAATGAAAGACACAAAAGAGAACAAGCTATGGCGATTCTTTAAAAGATCAAAATTTACAGAAAGCTCTTACGAAAAAGATAAATTGGCTATGTTAAGTAAATTCAATACCATTGGATTACGAGATGCATTTGTAAAATATGACACGGTTTATCAAGTAAATGAGAAAAACCTAATAATAAATATTACCATTGACGAAGGAAGTAAGTACTATTTTGGGGATATTGAATGGATTGGAAACACTAAGTTTCGTTCTTCCTATTTAGATACAATTCTAGGGATAAAATTCGGGGATGTTTATAACAAAAAACTTCTTGATGAACGTTTAAATATGAGTCAGGATGGTAGAGATATTTCTTCTCTTTATATGGACAGAGGATATTTATTTTTTCAAATAATCCCTGTTGAAACGAATGTTAATGGTAATTATATCAATTATCAAATGCGTATTATTGAAGGTAAAGAAGCGCGCGTAAAACGAATCATTATTACCGGTAATGCGAAAACAAACGAATATGTAATTAGACGTGAAATACGCACCAAACCAGGTGATCTATTTAATAGAAATGACATTATACGTACGCAACGTGAATTGGCTCAACTTGGATTTTTCAATGAACAAGGTTTTCAAGTAAATCCAATGCCAAATCCAGCCGATGGAACAGTAGATATTGAGTATGTAGTTGAAGAAAAATCTTCCGATCAAATTGAATTATCTGGTGGATACGGTGGAGCTGGACCAACAGGAAATGGACGTATTATTGGTACTTTAGGATTAACATTCAATAACTTTTCCACTAAAAACATCTTTAAAAAAGGTTCTTGGTCTCCTCTACCTGGAGGCGATGGTCAAAAATTATCAATTAGAGCACAAACTAATGGACGTTACTATCAAGGATATAATTTTTCGTTTACAGAGCCATGGCTTGGTGGAAAAAAACCAAACTCATTGTCTTATTGGGTCAACCATACAGCATTAGGAAATGGGTATTTACCATCTAATGAATTATATACAGGTATTTCAATCACAGGGGTGGGTGTTGGATTAGGTAGGCGTAAAAAATGGCCTGATGATTATTTTACAGCGTATTATGAATTAAGTTATCAGTATTACGATGTGCGAGATGATGCTCGTTTTCCAATTTTCAAAAATGGATATGCAAACGATATCGCATTGAAATATGTCTTACAAAGAAGTTCTGTTAGTGCACCAATTTATCCTCAAGGAGGATCTAATTTAATGTTCTCAGTTAAATCTACTTTACCCTACTCTTATTTTGAAGGTAAAACAGATTATTCAGGATTAACTGCTCAAGAACGTTATAAATACTTGGAATATTTCAAATTCAAATTTACAGGAGAATGGTTCTTTCCTTTGACAACAGATAAAAAATTAGTCTTAAGATCTCGTTTTGGATTCTCGATAATGGGAGCATTTACAAAATCGAAAGGAATAACGCCTTTTGATAGATTTGCATTAGGAGGAAGTGGACTTTCAGGAGTAAATCAACTTGGTGGTAGAGAGATTATTGCACTTCGCGGATACGAGGATAACTCGGTTTCTTCTTCAGCGGGAGATCCAATCATTGCTAAATATACGCTTGAATTGCGCTATCCGATTTCTTTGAATCCATCAGCAACTTTTTATGCGTTGATTTTCGGTGAAGCAGGTAATACTTTTCCTTCAATAGATAAATTCAACCCATTTAATGTGAAAAGATCAGCAGGAATTGGTATTAGAGTATTTCTTCCAATGTTTGGTATGCTCGGCTTAGACTATGGTTTAGGGTTTGATAAATTGGATTATTGGTCGTCTCAATATGGTGGAGCATCAGATCAATCGATCGACAAAAAAGGCTTTTATCCAAAGTTGAGTTTTACAATAGGGATGAACCTTGGAGAACTTTAATCATTGTCAAACACAATAAAATTACTAGTTTTGGCGTTCGGCTTCAAATTTACACTATGAAAAAGCTATTATTTGCATTCGTTTTTATCTTTGGCACAGCATTTGTCTTTGGTCAGAAGTATGCGTATATCGATTCTGATTTTATTTTGGCAAGCGTGCCTGAATATAAAGAAGCGAAGGACAAATTAGATAAATTGGCGGATCGATGGACAAAAGAAATTGAAGAACGTTATGAAGTCTTAAAATTGAAGAAAGACAATTTTGCTCGTGAAGAAGTTCTTTTACCGAATGAAGAAAAAACGAAACGTAAAGAAGAAATTGCGAAACTGGAAACAGAAGCAATGGAAATGCAAAAATTGAGATTTGGTGTTGGTGGAGATTACTTTCAAAAAAGACAGGAATTAATTAAACCAATACAAGAAAGAGTTTACGATGCAATGCAAAAAGTAGCATCAAAAAGGAATTATAGTTTTGTTTTTGATAAAGCTAATCAAAGTAATTTGATTTATGCAGACATCAAATACGATATCAGCGATGAAGTTTTAAAAGAAATGGGCATCAATGGTAAATAATTAACAAATAAAAAAAGAAGAATGAAAAAGTTATTATTAGCCCTAGCGGTAATGTTTAGTATGGGAACTGTGATGGCACAGTCTAAAGTTGCACATGTTAATTCTCAAAAATTATTGGATACACTACAGTCTAGAAAAGATGCAATGAATCAATTGAAAGAATTTGAATCAAATGGCGTAAAAGAATTACAAGAAATGGAAGCAGATTTTAATGCAGCTTTAGCTCAATATGAAAAAAATCGTCCAAATATGTCTCCTACGCTTATCAAGTTTGAAGAAGAAAAACTGATGAAGAAACAAACTGGAATTCAAGACCGTGAAACATCATTGAATCAAGAGATGCAAATCTATAGTCAAGAATTGAATAAACCAATCTTAGAACGCGTTCAAAAAGCAGTTGAGATTGTTTCAGATCGTAAGAAATTAAACTATGTTATTGATGAATCAGTTACTTTATATTTCAAAGGAGGAACAGATATCACAGCTGAGGTAATTGTTGAATTATTGCGTTTGGATGCTGAAGCAATGAAAAAATAATAAAATCAAATTAGTTTAAAGGGTAATCATTCATTTGGTTACCCTTTTTTTGTAGTTTTGAAATCGATGAGTAAAATAGGTCCTATTGGTGTTTTTGATTCCGGCTATGGCGGGTTAACTGTTTTATCAGAAATAGTAAAACAATTACCTGAATACGATTATTTGTATCTGGGTGACAATGCTCGTGCACCCTATGGAACACGATCATTTGAAGTTGTTTATGAATACACTTTAGAAGCTGTTAAAGAACTTTTCTCAAGAGGATGTGAACTTGTCGTCATTGCATGTAATACTTCTTCTGCAAAAGCCTTAAGAACAATTCAACAAAACGATCTACCACAAATAGATTCGCATAAACGTGTACTTGGTGTCATACGTCCAAGCGCTGAGGTTATTGGCGACTTAACAAAAACTGGTCATGTTGGAATATTAGCAACAGAAGGTACCGTTAAATCTCAATCGTATCTAATTGAATTACAAAAATTTTCACCATCAACAAAGGTAGTTCAGCATGCTTGTCCAATGTGGGTGCCACTAATTGAAAATAACAGGCATGAATCCGAAGCTGGAAAATTGTTCATCCAAGAAGACATTCAACAGTTATTAGATAAAGATCCGAAAATTGATGTAATTGTTTTAGCATGTACACATTACCCAATTCTAAAACAGTACATCGAAACAATTATTCCTTCTTCAATCCAAGTTCTTTCTCAAGGAAAAATTGTAGCCGAAAAACTTAGCGATTATTTAAAAAGGCACCATGAGCTTGAGAAATCCTGCTCAAAAAATGGAGAAATACACTTTTTAACAACTGAAAATTCACTTGATTTTGATAGAAAAGCCTCTATGTTCTTTGGGGAAATCGTAGTTTCAGAGCATATCAAATTTTAAAATAGCATTTTCCATTCACACTTATTTCACCATTTTACTTTCAATAGTCCAGCCGATTAAATATGCCCTTTCTTTTGCCAAATTTGCTTTTTCGCCATCCCAATTTTGATTAATTGTTTCATTAAACAATTTCAACCATTGTGTAAAATGTTCTTTTTTTAAAGCCATTTGAAGGTGCTTTTCAGTAACATTTGTAGCATATCCTACCTCATCCAAAAGCACAAACGCCCAAAAATCAACCATTTTTGGCAAATGTTTTTCAAAATTCAAATTTTTAAAAAAGGGTGACAACAAGTTGTCTTTTGCAATTTTATCGTAAAAAATATTTACCATCTTTTCAATATCTGAGCGCACTTCAAGATCTTTCATTATTATAGATAATTGAGATTAAACAGAAATAATTTAGCCTTAAGATACTTATTTCTTGTATTTCATTTGATATTTCCCTGAAACTATTTCAATAAATGAAGTTTTTTTAATTTTTGATTCAGCCCAGGAGATAAAGTCAAAATATTCCATCGCTAAACCTTCAAAAGAATCGTCTTTTATAGCAGAAAGCTCCTTGTAAAGTTCCTCCCAAAGTTCTTCTGCATCAATATTGTTAGTGCATTTTATTCGTTTCGACACAAATTGAAGAAATACTTTTTCAAAAGCGTAAAGTCTGTTTCTCGATTTTAAAAATCTCAAGGTACTTTTCAAAGAATAAGGCAGAAATTCATTGTGTTTAAGCTCAAGATGAGCCAGTAAATCCAAAATATGAGTATACGACAGTATGTCTTCACTTTCATCCAACTCAGTATCATTCAAAATCTTATTAATCCATTTCAAAGCGCCAGAAAAATCTTTTTGTCCAAGCTTTATAGTTGCGATTTTAAATTGTATAAATGCTTTTCTAACAGGAGATATTTTTTCACCAAATAATTGTAACCCTTTTTCTATAGCGCCAATTGAATTTTCCGCCTTTTGATATTCTCCTCTATGTGTTAAAATAGAGAGTTCGATACTACTTGTACTTGCAAAAAGTTTAATTTGTAAATCTTCATTTTGTTCTAATGGAAAGTTATTCGGGATCTCTTTCAATTTCTTCAAAAAAGTCGTCGAGTCAACATGATATCCCAATTCTTCAGAAACAAAAATTGCATTAGTGAGGAGTGAAAAATAACTATTCAAATTGGATTCGATAACGCCTTCTCGATCTTCAAATGTTTTGAGATTTGCTTTAATATAGATATAACTTTTTTCTAAATCGCCACTAGCAAACCAATATGCACTTCTAATATGATTGTACAAATAAGCGGAATCAAACGGTAATTCATTTGTTTTTAAATTTCCAGGTAATTGTTTGAAAATACTTTTAAATTGCTCTCTTTCCTCATCAGAACGTGCCTTTCCCTTTCGTGAAAGTTGAAAAAATAAATCACTCTTAATTTTCCATAATTGATTATAAAGCTCCAATTGCTTCATAATCAGTGTATCCTTTTGTTCTATTTCCTTTAAATCATCAACAGTAACATCACTATATCCATTATTTTCAAGTAGTTTTTTCTTTTTTCTCCTAATTTCCATTAATAGTGTATGTCGCTCATTTTTTTCTGCAAATTTTTCAGCACTTCTTAAGATTCTACCACATTGATCATAAAGCGATTTTGTGTACAAAATTTCGGCGCTATGCATTAATTTGTAAATTTGAGCATCAATTGATGTGGAGTAGTAAAAAGCATCTAAAGCGCTCAACACATGGTCATATAATCGCTTTTTAGTTATGGAAAATCTATTTAAAAAGGCTTCATTTTTAAATTCTTTAAAAAGTGCCTCTTCATCATATTCGACTTGTTTGGCAATATAATCGAACAACCTGACATAATTATTTTCATCGCCTATAGTATGCCGAGACGAAATTAATTTAAAATATCTTTTTTCCGATTTTGAAAGAGATTTGATTAATTCAAATAATCCTTCTTTGACTTTTGTAGACATGCATAAATTCTTTTAAATAAATTACCTTTAATCTAATTTAATAAAAGGATTTCACAAAAAATCAAACTGTTTTTGAAGTGTATATTTTATTTATTAAACGTGATTTTTAGACATAAAAAAAGCCCTGTTAAACAAGGCTTTAATTTATTATAAACGTTTTTTTCTTTTTACTTCATCAGGATCTGAATTCGGGTCCGTTATACCTCCCACATCTCCAGTTTCATCATCTATTCCTTCGCTTGATTTTGAAGACCAAACTGGAATATCTGAATTCGAATTGTGCATACATGGACGTATAATTTCCTTTGTACAAGAAACAGCAAAAAATCCAACTGCAACAACCGCTATGTAAATAACTTTCTTCATCTATGTAACTTTATGTAAACAAACCTATTACTTAAATTCTAATTATCCAAATTTTCTACCTGAAATTTTAGTGTAACGCATGTTCCTTTGATTGAACTGTCGTTATTCCGTATTTGACGGGGGCCATTAATCTCAAAAACTTTGTTGGAAAGGATCTTAAGGAGTTCTATTCGTTTCGTCGTGATTTCCATTCCTTGCGAGCGATGGTCGCCAACATAGTTGGTTTTACTGTTCATGCTTGTTTCAATTCCTACACCATTATCTTCAATTTTAATAGTCAACATTTCTCCTCTTACAGTGATATCTATAGTAATTAACCCTTTTTTTGTTTCATCCGGTAAAATACCGTGGATAATGCTGTTTTCAATAAAGGGTTGCAACATCATCGCTGGAATAATAACAGATTCTGCGTCAATATTTTCGTCACAATTTATCTGATAATCAAACCGATCTTTAAAACGCATTGCTTCAAGAGACATATATAATTCAAGCCTCTCAAGTTCCTGACTTAGTGTAACAAGGTTTCCATCGTCTGATGAATCCAAATTTTTACGAATCAACTTCGCAAAGTTCGTTAGAAAGCGATTCGCAGATAGGCGGTCTTGTGTATTGATGAAATATTGAATTGAATTGAGCGAATTAAAGATAAAATGGCGATTCATACTTGCATTGAGAGATTTTTGTTCTAATGCCAGCAATCTTGACTTATAGCCCATTTTTTCTTTTTCATTTTTCTCTCTTTCTCGTTTTAATCTAAATATAAATATTCTGAAGACGGAATAAGCCAATAAAACTAAGACTAGTACTATAAACCACCATGTTTTATAAAATGCTTGCATAACGATGAATTCGAATTTTATTTCATCGGAAGCAATTCCTTTTGAGTCCACACAACGCGCATGCAGTATGTAATTTCCAGCAGATAAGCCGCTAAAAGTAATTGTTGTATTATTATTGAGTGGCGACCAATTATTGTCTTGTCCTTCTAGCCAAAACTGAAATTGCATTCCAGTATAATTAGCAAGCGATATCCCATCCATTTCAAAGGTAAGGTTGTTTTTAGAATAGGGTAATTTCAAGTTTATTGGCAACCCATTTTTATCAATCCCATCTGCATATTTTGATAATTCTATGCTTTGATAATTAATTAAAATATGTTTCAAAATTAATACGGGTGAAGAAAAACCTTTGTCATGTTTTATCGGTAAAAAACTAACTAGACCCGACGCTGTTCCAAACCAAAGTCGCCCATTTTTGTCAATAAAACTTGAATTAATGTTTGTTTCAAGGTCAACAACACCTTCAGCAATTCCGTAATTCACAATTGAAATCGTTTTCTTTTCTAAATCGGAAAGCACAAAAATCCCGTTGTTGGTGCCAACATAAAGCTGCTGATTCGAATAATTTAAGAAATTAATATAATTTGAAGATGGCACTTTAGAAAAAACCACTTGTTTAATTTGACCATTTTTAAGACAATACAAGCCTTCCTCTGTTGCGATCCATAAAGAATTGAAAATATCTTTTTCCAGCGAATAAATGGTCTTTTTAAATCTATTTTGAAGTTCTAGTAGGTTCGATTTTATAAGAAATAAACCTTTATCTGTTGCACAATAGATGTTTTCGCCAATCTGACAAAAATCCCGAACATTGGTTACTTCGTCATTTTTAACTGGCTTTATTTTTCCTTTGTTATAAAAAGAGACACCGTTACTTCCTCCGATATAAAACGAATTAGAAGAAATTTTTAAAAGTGCTGTAATCTTATCTCCAGGCAAACCGTCTTCCGTATAAAGTGTTTTCTGAACCGTCATTCCTTTCAAAGCAACTAATCCAGAACCTGTTCCGAACCAATTTAACCCATCAACATTCAACATTGAAGTCCAAATAGTACTATTGTTTTCGAGGATGACAGGTATAATTTCTTTGTTTTTAGTCATTTGCATTAACCCTCCATCAAAAGTGCCAATCCAATAATTTCCAGAGAGATCTTGATTCATGTTTAATACCAATCCAGATGTCATATTCGTGTTTTCATCAAAATAAACGAACATTTCACCAGGAAATCTCAAGAGACCTTTCCCCTCACTGCCCATCCAAAGATTCCCTTTTTTATCTTCAAAAATGCAACGAATGCTTTCCATTGGCATTCCATTGTATTGATTGAGTTGTAGGTTAATTCTTCCATCTTTAATTCGATATACGCCACCATTCGTGTTAATCCATAAGTTTCCTTTGGAATCGAACAGGCATCCTCGTAAGCTCAATAAAGAATCAATACCTTGTATTATGTTTACTTTCTCATTTGAAAATCCGTACTCTAGCAATCCATCTTTGAAGGTTGTTATAAATAACTTATTTCCTTGCTTTTCGATTCCTGAAACATTAAAAGCATCCAAAGCTTTAATGTGCCGAAACGTTTTTAAATCTGCCGTTTTTATAACACCTGCTCTTGTTCCAAGATAAAGGACATCGTTAAAAATCAACAAATCACGGATACTCAAATCATCTTCTTGATATAATAGAATTTGCGTTTGTTCCGTTGAATTGAAAGCAACTTTTGACCCTCCATTTATCTTGAGTTGAACTAATTGATTATTTCTTAGTTCAAATAATCCAGCTCCATTAGAGGCAATAATTATTCGGTTTTTGAAAAACACTATTTCCGAAACGGACGTTGTTTTAAATTCTTGACTAAATGCCCATTTATTGATTTTGTTACCTTGAATTTTGGAAACACCTCCTTCATGCCCAACCCAAATTGCATCACCAATGCTTTTTATGAGTTTTACACGGTTATTTAAGATTCCATTTTCAGTGGAATACGATTGAAAATCCTTTCCATTAAATTTTGCAAGTCCACCCAAAGTTCCAACCCACAAATAACCATCATTATCCTGTGTAATTGAATTTACTTGAGACTGAGGTAATCCTTGAGCAGTATTATACGTTAAGAATGAATACCGCTGTGCACTTGCGTTAATACCAAAAAAGAAAATAATAAGAAATAAAATTAAACTTTTTATCATTTTGGCAATTTCAACATTTTAACAAATTCTGTAACTCTATTTCTTGCAACTGGCACACGTAACCCATTTTTCAAGATTGCAAAATGACCGTCTTCATTTACATAATCTGAAAGCATATCTAAATTTATAATATGTGACTTATGAATTCTAAAAAATTTGCTTGGATCAAGAATATTTTCATACGTTTTTAACGTACGTGTATCTAAATAACGAGGGCCTTCCTTGAAATAAATTGTGGTACAATTTCCATTTGCCTCTAAATGTGTAATAGAATCATCTTCTACAATTTTTAGCCCTTTGGTATGACTTATAGCAATTCGATTATTTGGCTTATTGCGCAATAATGTATCAGACAGACTTTTTAATGAACTAAAATAAGTGTTGTAATTTTGTGGTTCGTCTGTAAAGATTTTCTTTGTTTCTTTCAGTTTTTCAACTGCAGTTTGTAATTCTTCTATGTCAATTGGCTTCAGTAAATAATAAACAGCGCTGGCATTAAACGCTTTGATAGCATAATCTTTAAAGGCTGTTACAAAAACAACTTGAAAATCTTTTTCTTCTAATTCATCTAATAACTCAAATCCTTCTGCGCCTGAAGGCATTCGGATATCTAAAAACACAACATCAGGTTTGGAAGATTCAATAATCGCTTTTGCTTGACTTTTTCTAGAAGCCTCTCCAATTACCTCAATATCAGCACAATATTCCTCAAGCAACATGATAAGATTCTTTCTTGCGAATTCTTCATCGTCTACAACAATTGCTCTAAGTTTCATAGTTTTAGTGTTAAAAGTAAGCATTAAATTTCCTCTATTCGAATATACCATTTAATACTAAAGTAGTTGCAATTTTATATGTATTTAAAACAACATATTGCTCCTTTAACATAAAATTTACCTCCGATTAATACATCTCAAATACATTTCAAGTTTTTTTTCTTAGGCAAAAGAAAAGTTCATTTATCTTCGTATTATTGAACGCTTTTAACCTACTTGCTTATGCTTAAAAATGTACACTTCATCAAACAAACATGTTGGATATTTAATGATAACGGAAACTAAGGTTTCCGTTTTTTTTTGATGTTATTTTCCAACTAATACGCCTTCAATTTGCGTTCATGGAAATTAAAAAGGCATAGTCCCTAAGGGACAAAAACGATTGCGCAAATTAAAATTTGCTAGAGTTATTTAGTCCCTATGGGACATTAGCCATTGAAATTCTTAAAATTCATGGACAAAAAAGAACTAAGCATATCCAAAGAACCCATAAGACTCTCATTTTTAAATTCTCAATCATTGCCATAGATGCACAGATTTTACTATTTCACTAAAAAATTGTCTGATAAAAATTGATCTAACTTAATAAATTTGCGATTTGGTCTTTGCACAAAAGTAATCTGTGCATCTGTGGCATAAAAATTTTGGGCCAAAAGATGGAAAGTTATTTCTATTTAATGAAGCCTAAAAAATCAATAATACTCTTAAGAATTTTCGTTGGGTTTTCAATGTGCGACATGTGTCCAGCATCTTCAATCATTTCAAACGAAACTGGAATTTCTTTTAATTCACTTTGCCATTTTTCGGTTGAAATGATTGGATCATATTTCCCATGAAGAATTAAAAAATCAGTTGGATTTTCCACCACCAATGTTGACTTATCTTCTCTATTTCTCATAGCTAGAGAAGCATAGGCAATGAATACAGCTTCCATTTTTTTGGCTTCATTTATCAATTCAATTACGGCAGAATCCTTACGGTTATGACAGTAAAAAAGTCCAGGAATAGCTTCATTGACAAACAAATCTTTCGCTTTTAAAACGATGCCTGCTATTCGAACGCGGTCTTTTTTCTTTTCAAATGGATCTTCCCAAAAATTGGAATTAAGTAAAATAACTTTTTTACATTTTGGATCCAATTCTTTTAATTCTAGTGCAACATAACCACCCATGGAATGACCAACAACATGGTATTCTTCAATGTTTAGTTCCGCCAACAATTTTGCAACTTCCAATGCCATGTATTTCATTGAAGGCGACTCATTAGAATCGTTTAAACCAGAATTTCCATGCCCAGGAAGATCAATTAAAATGGATTGAAATGGGGCTTTTTCAAGATCAAGGTAATTCCACATGGTTGTTGATTCTAGAAAACCGTGTAGAAAAACAACAGGGTATCCGTTGCCAAATACCCTGTAATTTAATTTATTTATCAAATTCATTACTCATTCATCAATGTCTCAATCTCTTCTGCTTCCAATGGAATATCTTTCATCAAATTGAAAGGAGAACCAGATTCTTGCACCACTAAATCATCTTCTAAACGAATACCGAGGCCTTCTTCTGGAATATAAATTCCCGGTTCGCATGTGAACACCATTCCAGCTTTAATTGGTTCGTTCCACAAACCAACATCGTGGGTATCAAGTCCCATGAAATGCGAAGTTCCATGCATGAAATATTTCTTATATGCTGGCCATTCTGGATTTTGATTGGTAATATCCAATTGGCTTATTAAACCAAGGTTTAACAATTGACCCTCCATAATTCTTCCAACTTCTTTTTGGTATTCTGCCATAATAGTTCCTGGAACCAATAATTTTTCTGCAGATTTTTTCACATGTAGTACAGCATTGTAAACTTCTTTTTGTCTAGTGGTAAACCTTCCATTAACTGGGATACAACGTGTTAAATCGGAAGCATAATTTGCGTATTCAGCACCAACATCAAGTAATATAACATCGCCATCTTTGCATTGCTGGTTATTTTCAATGTAATGCAAAACACACGCATTTTTTCCGGACGCGATAATCGGTGTATAAGCAAAACCTTTAGAGCGATTTCTTAAAAATTCGTGTGCCAATTCTGCTTCAATTTCATATTCCCAAACGCCTGGTTTAATGTACGAAAGTAAACGGCGAACACCTGCTTCAGTAATTTTACACGCTTTTTGCAACAATTCAATTTCTATAGCATCTTTGATTGACCGAATGCGATGCATTATTGGAGCGCTTTTTTTCACTTGGTGCGCAGGATAATCGCTTTTCAATTGTTTAATAAACCGATCTTCTCGTGTTTCAACTTCTGTATTGGCGCGCAAATGTTCGTTTGTATTGATATACACGTTCGATACGTCCGCCATCATTTGCTTAAAAATTACTGGGAATTGATTCAACCAATAAACCGTTTTTATTCCTGAAACTTCAAAAGCTTGTACTTTGTTGAGTTTTTCACCTTCCCAAACAGCAATTAAATTGCTTGTTTCCTTTAAGAAAAGTACCTCTTTATGCGCTTCATTCTTACTATCTGGAAAAATCACCAATATACTTTCCTCTTGATCAACACCTGAAAGAAATAAAATATCTCTGTGCTGCTGGAAAGGCATTGTACTATCTGCACTTATTGGAAAAATATCGTTTGAATTAAAAACAGCCAAGGAATTTGGTTCCATCAATTGCTTAAAACTGGCTCTGTTTTTTATATATAATTGTTTATCAATTCGGTCGTATTTCATGTCGTATTTATTTAAGGTTGAAAATACAAATTTTAGAGATTATAGAGATAGTGTTTTTAATAAAGTTCATATTTGAATATTTGAATATTTGAATATTTGAATATTTGGATAGTTGTAGTGGTAGGTAGTTATTGGTGGTTATGGTAGTCGCGATAGATATAGGTGTAGGTATGGATGTAGGTATGGATGTAGGTATGGATATACATTAACAAGGCTAGGTCGCCAAGGTTATTAGTATGTGGGTCGCTGAGGGTAGTTGCTGGGAGGGTAGTGTGTAGGTCGCCAGCAACTTTTGGTGGGGGCGGAGGAGTTAGAGGAGAGCTAGTTTAAGTGCT
>JBIIWQ010000072.1:0-8415 GCA_044338805.1 Crocinitomicaceae bacterium | reverse complement strand
AAATATCTCGGACATTTCCTTTAGCAATCATCCAAATATCAGGATCATAACCTTCCACATTGTCTTTCATGAATTGAGAAAGAATTGACAGATCATTTAACGGTTTTCCTTTTCCATCCGTGGCAAAAGAAATAATCCGAACACGCTTCATGATTTTCTTATTGTTCTTTCTTATATATTGATAAATTGCTTGATCCAATTGCCAAAATGCAACAGCGCAGCTATCAGGACATCTTTCTTGAATGGTAGATATTAAAACAATGTCGCCTTTAAAATCTTCTGAAGAAAACTTTTTGCCTCTTGCATCAGTAAACTTATAGTTTATTGCAGGGCCAAAATCATCTAGGGTTTTGAACTTATGCTCACACCCTTTAGTTGAAATGAATATCAATAAAGAAGCCGGTCCGAATAAAAGTAAAAATGCAAATATTACTTTTCGTCGACCGGCCAAATTTTTACTAGCCATATTTGCTATTTTTTAGACCACATTTAGCGTCCATGCTGAATTTACAGCAAGCGCCTCAACAATCAGGATATAAATAAGATATAAGATAAAAATGAAATAAGGAACTAAAATCATATATTTCAAGGATTTCTTTTCATCTCCTAAGTGCATAAAAATCAAAACAATATAAGCGGCTTTAATTAAAGTAAGTCCAATAAAAAACCATTTAATTGCTTGCCAATAATCTGAAGATTGTTTTATTTGAGAACCTAAGACTACTTCTAAAGCAGTTATCGCTGTAAGTAAAGCCGTTACTTTCCAAATTTTTGTTCTAATAGCCTTTCCGTGCTCCTCACTATGGTGAATATCTAAGGAATATTCTATAATATCGTCTCTTTCCATGATCGAGAATGTTTTAAATTAATTAAACTAAATAGAAGAATGTGAATACGAAAACCCATACTAAATCAACAAAGTGCCAATAAAGTCCTGTTTTCTCAATCATTTCATAATGACCTCTTTTATGGTAGGTTCCTGAAATAACTCCCATAAGAATAATGATATTTATAATTACCCCTGAGAATACGTGGAAACCGTGGAAACCTGTAATAAAGAAAAAGAATTGTCCGTATTGTTGAGGGCCATATTCATTTTGCTGTAAGTCAGCTCCATAAACAACACGATTTGGAGTACCACTATTTATAGCCTCATAATACATATCGCATGCTTTAGATTCAGGTATTACATCACCAACTTTATGCGTACCACCGTCTTTTTTAACAACTAATGTCATTCCATGGTCAGCTTTTTTATTCACTTTTGCCTTAGAACCGTCATGCAAAGTGATAATTCCATTTTCTACATTTCCAGCTACAACAGCATGATGAAATTGATGCAAAAGATCGTCAGTAATGACATCGCCTTTTTTGTGGTGTTTACCTGCTTCTAATACTTTGAAGTTTTCAATCTCACCAAAATGACCTTTAACAATTGCTTGAGAGCCATCCGTTAATTCAACTTTACCAAATTCAGAACCATGAATAAAGTGACTCCATTCCCATGCTTGACTACCAACGAAGAAAAATCCACCAATAATGGTTGCAATTAACCATTTTGTAACACCTTTTCTGTCCATTCTATGTCCAGCTTCTACAGCTAAAACCATCGTTACAGAGGATACAATAAGGATAAATGTCATCAATGCTACGTATAACAAAGGATATCCGTGACCAAGAAATGGCATCGAATTAAAAGTTTCTTCACCGATAGGCCATGCATCGAGACAAGCATGTCTTGTAAATCCATATGCAACAAGTAGTCCGCTAAATGTCAGGGCATCTGACACTAAGAAAAACCACATCATCATCTTACCATAACTCGTACTAAACGGAGAAATCTTTCCTCCCCAAAGTGTACTTGAGTCAATTTCTTTAGAAGCGTGTCCAGCCATTACAACAATTTTTTATGCAAGTTTAATGAATAAAAAGTAAAAAAAGCAACAAATAAATCCATAATAATCCTAAAAAATGCCAGAAAATAGCACCGACCTTTAGGCGTAGATGGTCTACCGAGCTAAAACGCCCTGAAAATGAAGCAATTGTCATTTTTGACATATAAATTAAAGTAACTAAAATATGTAGCAAATGAAGGAAGGTTATTAGGTATAAATATGTTGTTCCAGTATCTGCGGTTTCCATCGCTTTAATTTGAAGATATTTTGAAAGTTTTTTTCCATTAAATAACAAATCTCTATTCTTGTATTGTAATTCTTTTCCTTTGAAATAAATATGAAAATCTTTTCCAATCTCACCTTTAGCGAAGAAATCTCCTCTGCCATCTCGAACATTAATTGCAAGGGATTGTAATCTTAATTGATCAACATACTGTATTTCTTGACCATCAGATTTACATAATTTACCATTTATTAGAGCAAGAGGTTGATTTTCATAATACAAAATAAAGTTTGAACCATAGTTAGAAACTTGCGTTGATTTATTTCTCGTTACGTTCAAAAACTGACTCATGAAATCTTGATACGATTTCATTTCTGTATCTGTTAGATCTTTCCCTTTTAAGAGAAAACGATTTCCGTCTACTTCAATAAAATCACCTTTATACTTCACTTCATAATAATCTCCATATTTACCATCAGTGATGATAATATGGTTATTGACAGCATGAATTCCGTTTTTCGTTAGTTGTTTGTATCCTTGAAATTGAAAATAAACGAATCCTATTCCAGTTAATAAAGTAAGAGAAACAAATAACTTCAACATTCTTTGATTTCCTTTTTTAACAAAGCGAATTGCTAATTCTAAAAAAACACTGCTTAAAATAATTATTGCTGTACTTATAAAGAATGCTTTCGGTAAAGGATATTTCATCCAAAACGTATCTCCCATTGATACAATATAGGCAGAAGTAAACCCCCCAAACATCATAACGATACTAAACATCCCTACGTAAACAAGGTTCTTTTTTGTTTTTTCACGAATTTCTGGACTCAACTCTTGGCTAAAATCTCTTTTCATACTACATTTATTTTGGAATTATCCCTTCAACTTTATCAAAGACATATAAAAATTGAATAATCGGTAAATAGATAAACGAGGCAAACATTAACTTTCTTGCATCTTTTGTGTCACATGTTATAAAAAGTTTGTAGGAATACAAAAAGAAGATTCCACTAGCAATTGTTCCGATAATTAGTGTTGCAGTTCCTGCCCAACCTAATAACCAAGGAAGTAAACTAAACGGAATCAAGGCAAGTGAATACAACATTATTTGAGAAGCAGATTCTTTTGACCTGCCCTTACTTGAAGGAAGTAATGAAAATCCTCCTGCTTTATAATCATCGTAAAGTATCCAAGCAATGGCCCAAAAATGAGGGAATTGCCACATGAATTGTACGAAAAACAAAACTCCTGGCAATAATCCAAACTCATTTGTAGCTGCCACAGCGCCAAGCATTGGTGGAATAGCTCCAGGAACAGCTCCAACCAATACTGCCCAAGGTGTAACCCTTTTTAAAGGCGTATAAATAAATACGTACGAGGCATATGCAAAAAGGCCTAAAAGGGCCGAATTCAAATTAATCAAATACAATAAATAGGTACCAACGATTAAGCATACAAAAACAATTGAATATGCTTCTGATAAAGACATTAAACCCACTGGAATTGGTCTTTTTTCAGTGCGCTTCATTAGTTTATCAAGATCTCGTTCCCAGATTTGATTTGAACCATTCGAAGCGGCAGTAACTAAAGTCCCGCCAATTAGAAGATAACAAATATGAAGGCCATTTGATCCATCAGCAAAAAGATATCCTGATAATGCTGATAACACAACTAAAGAAGCCAATCTAAACTTCGTAAATACAATATAAATTTGTATTTTCTTACCGATTGACATATTGTTGACTTGTACCTCCATAGACTGAATTGCGGCACAAATGTAATGATTTATATACGGTTGAATAGGATTAATTTCATATTCCTTAAAAGATTAATGTTTCAAAAGATCTCTTTGGAAGGATTGTGTTATTTCTCAATAATTTAATCATAAAAAAAAGGAACCGAAGTTCCTTTTTAATAATTCATATTGCAGTACTTTATATAATAAGCATTGCGTCTCCATAAGAATAAAATTTGTATTTATTCTCAACAGCTTGTTTGTATGCTTCTATCATTAAATCGTGCCCACAAAAAGCTGAAATCATCATCAATAAAGTAGAAAGCGGTGTATGGAAATTTGTAACCATGCAATTCGCAATACTAAAATCATATGGAGGAAAAATGAATTTATTTGTCCATCCATCATAAGGTTTCAATAAACCATCTGTAGAAACAGATGATTCAATTGAACGCATTGCAGTTGTACCAATTGCACAAATACGTTTTTTCTTCAATTTCCCTTCGTTGACGATTTTCACACATTTCTCATTTACAATCACTTGTTCTGAGTCCATTTTGTGTTTTGTAAGGTCTTCTACTTCTACAGATCTGAATGTTCCAAGACCTACGTGAAGAGTAACTTCAGCAAAATTAATCCCTTTCAATTCCAATCGTTTCATCAACTGTCTTGAGAAATGTAAACCTGCAGTTGGAGCCGCTACAGCGCCTTCTTCTTTTGCAAAAATTGTTTGGTAACGGTCTTCATCAGATGCTTCAACAGCTCTTTTGATATATTTTGGAAGTGGTGTTTCACCAAGTTCCGTGATTTTTGCTTTAAATTCTTCATATGGGCCATCAAAAAGGAAACGCAATGTTCTTCCTCTTGAAGTTGTGTTATCAATAACCTCAGCAACTAACGAATCATCGTCTCCGAAATAAAGCTTATTCCCGATACGAATTTTTCTAGCTGGGTCAACAAGTACATCCCACAACAAACTTTCGCGATTCAATTCTCTCAACAAGAAAACTTCGATTTTCGCTCCAGTCTTTTCTTTATTGCCATACATACGTGCAGGAAACACTTTCGTATTATTCATAATCATCACATCTCCTTCAGAGAAATAATTGATAATGTCTTTGAAAAGCTTGTGTTCGATTGTTCCTTTTTCACGGTTGATAACCATCATTTTGGCTTCATCACGGTGTTCACTTGGATATTCAGCAATTAATTCTTCTGGAAGATCAAAGCTGAAATCTGAAAGTTTCATTTTACTCATAGGGCAATTTTTATTTTCCTTTTAAACGAAAAGGAGCGCAAAGATACAACATTTTAAAGCCGATGTCAAGTGGTTTCTGTTTGAGGTCCTCGGATTTTTAAAATCCAATCATCAACCGTCATCGCATTTTCGATCGATGATTCTCCTGATTGTGTTCTGCGTAAAGCAATTAGTGTGCCTCCCGATTCTACAATTTTCCCAAAATCATGTGCTATTGAACGTATATAAGTTCCTTTTGAACAGGAGATTTCAAAATCTATTTCTGGAAATCGATCGGAAGAAATCGTGAAGTCTACAATTTCAATCGTATTTGATTTTAATTCAAATTCCTTCCCTGCTCTCGCTAAATCGTATGCTCTTTTCCCGTCAACTTGTTTTGCTGAGAAAATTGGTGGTACTTGTTGAATAACGCCAATAAATGATTTTCGAGCAGTTTCAAGTAATTCTGGTGTAATATGATCCGTTGGAAATTCAGCATTGTATTCATTTTCCAAATCATACGAAACGGTTGTTTTTCCAAGAAGAATAGTGCCTGTATAGGTTTTCATTCCTCCCATTATTTGGTCTATCTTCTTCGTGTGTTTTCCTGTACATAGAATCAATAAACCTGTAGCCAATGGATCTAACGTTCCAGCATGACCAACTTTAATGTTCTTTACATTCAAAGCTTGTTTCAGATTCCAGCGGATTTTATTGACCACATCAAAAGATGTCCAACCAAGTGGCTTGTCAACCAGAATTGTTTCCCCTTCGATAAAGTTCATTTATTGAAGAGAAAAATAAGTGATTAAAATAATTCCGACCACAATTCTGTACCAACCCCAAATTTTGAAGCCGTATTTTTCAAGAATTCCTATAAAGAGCTTAATGGCTAATGCAGCAACAATAAAAGCAATGACATTCCCAATAATGAAATTACTTATGTTTTGACTTGAAGAAAGAATCATTTCGTATCCTTTTTGTTCGATTCCCTTATATTTCCAATCCTTCAGAAAAACGGAATACATTGTAACGGCCAACATAGTTGGAACGGCTAAGAAAAAACTAAATTCCGCTGCCAATTTGCGACTTAATCCTTGTTGCATTCCACCAATGATTGATGCAGCCGATCTACTTGTTCCCGGCATCATTGCCAAACATTGCCAAAAACCAATGGTTATTGCTTTTCCAATACTGATATTCTCTTCTTTTTTAATTGTAGGATTTTTGAAAAGTCTGTCAACAAATAATAGAATAACCCCACCTACGATTAAGACGATTGCAATTGGAATTGGACTTTCTAAAACGGCTTCAATCTTATCATCAAATAATTTACCTAGAATCAATGCTGGAATAACAGCTAGCGCTAATTTGATATAAAAATTAAACGATTTAAAATTGAAGAACTTTTTCCAATATAACGCAACGACAGATAATATCGCTCCAAATTGAATGGATACTTGAAACATTTTAACAAACTCATCATCTTGGGTTCCGTAAATTGAGCTCGCAAAAATCATGTGTGCCGTTGATGAAATTGGCAAAAACTCTGTAAGGCCTTCAATAATCGAAAGAATGAGGGCTTGAATTAAATCCATAAGAAATTATGATTAGTCTTTTTTGACCTTGTTTTTTTTCATGATTGCATAAAGGATAACGATGTATCCTGCAACAATTAACATTGGTGCGATTGTAATTCGTCGCATACTAAACAATTCAGATTCATTGAACTCATTAGCTTCAGTAGCTGCTCCACCAATCATTAATAAAAATCCCAATATATTAATTGCTAAACCAATTAATAGTAACTTATAATTTTCCGGTTGAAAACCGAATTGTGACTTTTTGTCCTCCATGAGCCAAATTTAATATAAATCATCCAATTTGGTGCGCAAATATTTGTTAAGAGCAAACCAAGTTGAAACAAATGTGATAACAATTCCTATTACTATTAGTGAGCCAGCCAATAAACTAAAGGTGATTAAAGAATAGCTTATCTCAATAGAATCTAAAATATTATTCATCGCATAAAATAAGGTCATTAGTAATGCAAGACCAATAATAGCCGAAACTGTTCCTTGAAAAATCGATTGTACTAAAAACGGTTTGCGAATATGAGATGATGTAGCTCCAACGAGTTGCATTGTTTTGATTGTAAAGCGCTTAGAATACAAAGCCATTCGTATAGTATTATTAATCATTGCAACAGCAATTACAATCAACAGTAAGGCTACAGATAAAAACAGGAAGACGAATTGTTTGAAACCTAAATTTACTGATTCAACACTAGCTTTATCATAATTTACTTCATCTATTTGATCTGGATATGCCTTTAATAATTCTCGTTTGATTTTTTCCATGCCTTCTTTGGTTGCAAATTCGGCCTTTGGTTTGAATCCAATTGTCGAAGGCAAAGGATTTTCTCCTTCAAAAATAGATAGAATTTGATCTGCATTTTGATCCGTTCCACTAAACTCTTCAATTGCTCTTTCAGGAGAAACAAAATAAACTTCACTAAATTGATTCCATGTTTTTAGTTCTTGCTCAACTTGTTTTATGTCAGCATCATTTAGTTCTGGTTTAAAGAATAAATCTCCTTGCAAACTTTCTTTAGCTTGTTTTTGAACATTATCTAAACCTAAAACCCCTCCCAAAACAAGGCCTATCATAAACAAAACCAAGGAAATCCCTACAACTGTAGAAACGTAACTTGCGCGAACACCACGCTTACTGTATTTATCTGAATTTGAACTCATCGGTGACGAAGTTAGAAATAATTCTTACGAAAGAAAAAGTGTAGCATAGTATTTAGAAAAAAGCAATTGTTAATAACTGAAAAAGTAACATTTAAAAAGCTTCCAAATTTGCCAAGACAAAATCGAAATTTAACCAAAAAACGTTAAAATAAAAAATAAACTGTACTATTTTGAATCGTTCGCCGTTAAAGGGATATAGCAATTACAGAAGATTTAAAAATTAAAAATTGGCACATAATTTGAAATTGCTTAGATTGAAGTAAAAGTTAGTTTTCATAAGTAGTAGTAGTTTAGGTTTTGAGAGGGGGAAATGCCAATTTCCTCCTTTCATGTTTTATAGCTCAACCGAATATCAATAAGCGTATTATCTTACTTAGATTCCACTGTTTTATGGAATTTTTGATGTACTTTTGCTCACCATAATTCGAAAATTGGATTATATCAAAGTCAAATACATTTATGAAGAACATTCGCAATTTTTGCATCATCGCTCATATTGATCATGGTAAAAGCACCTTAGCTGATAGACTATTGCAGGCAACTGGAACTATTTCTGACCGTGATAT
>JBIIWQ010000071.1:0-8471 GCA_044338805.1 Crocinitomicaceae bacterium | reverse complement strand
GGTTGCATCAATAATAGCTTTATTGAACTCAAAAATTGGATCCTCAGTATCGAGCAAATGAGCTGGAATTTTCGATAAATCAGTATCTAATCCAACACAAAGGAAAGATTTTTTTGAACGAATTTGGGCTACTAATTCTTGGCGTGTCATGTGAATCAAATTTTATCCAAAACTACATAAAGAAAATTGTAGTAACAGTAATTAGGGAATCGAAAATTATTTATGGAATAATAACGGACATTGTATCCATTGTTCTTACTGACAAATACCCCAAACAGCCACCTGAGAAATTCGAAGTTGGGTTTGCTGGAGTTGCTCCTTGATCATTTTGCTGAAGTGTGTAGAAATAATCATAAACCGTTCTATCGATTCCAAACATTTCAACTAGAATTGTGTCACCAGTGTTGGCACCATCTGCAAAAATCGGTTCCATCATCATGTTTCCATCATTGAATTGATCCGATTGTATATAAATTCCTGGGATATATTTACCTTGTTTTAAGAGCTGAAATTGGTAATAATTTTCAATACCAGCAGGATCTAATCTAACAGGAACAATTGAATTAAATACTTGAGGTCCAAATGCAAATGGAAACGTTTCAATACTATCTAACTGAACATCTTGCGGCATTATTACGCTCGCTACAAAAACTTTTGAATCAACAGAAACAGAAAGTGTATAGGTTCGGCCAGCAACTACTGGGAAAGCTGATGCTTCATATTTTCCTGAAGATACCAAAACCATATTTTGGGAATTCCCATGATCATCAGATAACGTTACAACAGCATTATCCACTGCAGGAAAATTAGATGATTCATAGATATTCAATGTTTTTGTGATACTAACTTCGTGTGTTGTTTGTCCTAAGGTAACAAACCCTTCAATAACATATTGAGGATCTTTCGAATTTAAATCTACTTCAATTACTTTGGTACATGAGCTTAAAATCACACTCACAAGAAGTGAAAAAAGACTAACTTTTAACATTATATATTTCTTCATTTTACTTGAATTTAAAATTATAAGTAACAGACGGCACCCAGCGGAAAAGAGATGTTTGAACAGCCTCAGTTACATTAGGATTATCAGCATTTTGTCTAAAAGTAATTGAATAGGCATTTTCACGACCATAAAGATTATAAACTGAGAAATTCCAGCTACTCTCATATTTTTCGGTATTTTTTCTTAACCAGGTAACACCAAGGTCCATTCTGTGATAAGCAGGCATGCGATACCCATTTCTTTCTGTATATAAAAATTGTGTTTCACCGTTTATTATATATTTCCCAGAAGGAAAAGTCACTGCATTTCCAGTATAATAAACAAAAAGAGCCGAGACAGATAATTTTGGAGTGATGTCATAAATTCCAACTACAGAAACATCATGTGTTCGATCTTGTTTTGCTACATACCAGTTACCATCATTAATTCCGTCAATTTTTCTTTCAGTTCGGGATAACGTATATCCAATCCAACCAGTTAATTTCCCAGTTTTCTTTTTAAGAATAAACTCTAATCCATATGCTCTGCCGTTACCATAAAGTAATTCGCCTTCAATTAATTCATTTGCTTGAAGATTCGCACCATTTCTATAATCAATTTGATTTTGCATTACCTTGTAATAAGTTTCAATACTCATTTCATAGGAATTTTCCTTCATGTTTTTGAACCAACCTACAGAAACTTGGTCTGCAATTTCTGGTTTTGTATTCAAACTTGAAGGAATCCATAAATCTGTTGGAGAACTTGTTGTAGTGTTTGATACCAAGTGAATGTATTGAGCATTTCGAGCATAAGCAGCTTTGAAAGATGCTGTTTTCGAATAGACATAGCTCATTGAAACGCGCGGTTCAAGTATTGGATATGTTGTGACAAATGAATTATTCTTGTAAACATTTGTATCGCTCACATCACCATTCGCATAATAGGAATAGACATTTTGGTTATTCCCTAACATTGTAAAGCTACTTAATCTCAAACCATAGCTCATTGTAAATTTCTCTGTGATTGTCCAATCATTTGTAACAAAAACAGCTGCTTCAAGAGATTTATTGGTGGATAATTTCAATGAATTTATCCCTGACCCTGCGCTAGCATCAATTTGACCTGGAATAATTCCATGGTTAATTGCATTGATTCCAAATTTCAATTTATTTCTAGTATTGATAAAATATTGAAACTCTTGTTTTAAGTTAATGTCTTTAATTGACGATTTTATATCAAAATCAACATTGTCGTTCTTAATGGCAATTTTATAATCATAGGAACTAAATATTAACGAGGTATTTGAAAATAATTTATCTGTTAAAATATGATTCCACCTCATCGTTCCGGTAGCATTTCCCCAATCAATTCCAAATTGGTCACCCAATCCAAGTTTATCTCGACCAAAATACCCAGATAGAAATACACGATTTTTATCGTTGATTCTATAATTCACTTTTGCATTTAAATCATAAAAATAGAGTGTATTGCCTTTGAATTTATCAGATGCTTTTAGAAACAAATCAACATACG
Organism: Crocinitomicaceae bacterium; assembly: GCA_044338805.1. Classification (GTDB taxonomy): domain Bacteria; phylum Bacteroidota; class Bacteroidia; order Flavobacteriales_D; family Crocinitomicaceae; genus M0103. The sequence continues at coordinate 5,953 of JBIIWQ010000071.1, read as the reverse complement.
TTCTTCTTCCTGAAATCAAAAATGATGCTTTATCTTTAATAATTGGTCCTTCAATATTCAATCTCGAAGCGATAACACCAACTCCTCCACTCACATTATATCGTTTGTTATTACCTTCATTCATTTTAATATCTAAAACAGATGAAAGTCGACCACCAAAATTCGCTGGTTGATTCCCTTTATATAAAACGGCATCTTTAATTGCGTCAGAATTAAAAGTTGAAAAGAAACCTAATAAATGGGAAGCATTATAAACTGGTGCCTCATCCAACAATATCAAGTTTTGATCGGCCGCTCCTCCTCTAACATAAAATCCTGCATTTCCTTCGCCTGCACTTTTTACCCCTGGTAATAATTGCATCGTTTTAATAATATCTTTTTCACCTAAAAGAACTGGAATTTTTGCAATTGCAGCCGGATTCAGTCTCTCAACTCCCATTAACGGATCAGTAATATTTTGATCTTGTTTTTTAGCCGTAACATTTATTTCTTTCAATTCTTTTATTTTCTCAGCTAGCGAGACTAATTGAAAATTTAACTTTATATCTCTATCCAAAACAACCTCTTGTTCTTTCGCTTGATATCCTGTTGCAATGTATATTAATGTATAATTCCCTTTTGGCAAAGTGATAGAGTAAAATCCATATTCATTAGAATACGATCCAATATTTTGACCTTTAATTTTGATGGTTGCGTTAATTAATTCTTCACCTTTTGTGGAGTCAGAAATTGCGCCACTAATTGTGAATTTCTCTTGTGAGAATGACCAAAAATTTAGAAAAAGAAAAAAGGTAAAAATGAAATTTTTCATGTTAAAATAATATGGGTGCAAAGATGTATAGAGCATTATTTAATAAAAAGACAAAAGATGTTAATCGGTTAAAATAGATTACCAAGGAAACAAACAATCACTTAAATGAATTGTTTAAATTACCTCTTGACCCTTTAATTTTTCAGCGTTTTCAGCTAATTTGAGTGAATCAATCATTTCGCGCATATCACCATTCATGAAGGCAGCCAAATTGTAGATTGTTTTATTGATTCTATGATCTGTGATTCTCCCTTGCGGATAGTTATAGGTTCTAATTTTTGCTGATCTATCACCAGTTGAAACCAACGTTTTTCTTTGCGCAGCTCGGATATTATGAACACGATCTAATTCAGCTTGATACAAACGTGAGCGCAAAACTGAGATTGCTTTTTCTAAATTTTTGTGTTGAGAACGACCATCTTGACATTCAACAACTGTCAATGTAGGTAAGTGGGTTAGTCGAATAGCTGATTCTGTTTTATTAATATGTTGACCTCCAGCACCTGACGCTCTAAAAGTGTCTTTTCTTACATCGTTCATGTCAAGTTGAAAATCTACTTCTTCTGCTTCAGGTAAAACCGCCACAGTAATTGCAGATGTATGAACTCTTCCTTGCGATTCTGTTTCAGGAACCCGTTGAACTCGATGAACACCAGATTCGAATTTCAACATTCCATAAAGTCCTTCGCCGATAATTTCCATTGAAATTTCTTTGTATCCTTTTACCGTTCCAGGTGATGAGTTAAGAATATCATATTGCCAGCCCATTTCTTTAAAGAACATAATATACATTCTAAAAATATCTTCCACAAAAATACATGCTTCATCGCCACCTGTTCCTGAGCGAATTTCCATGATGGCATTTTTATCATCCTCTGGGTCTTTTGGAATTAACATCATTTTGATTTCTTCTTCTAAAAGGGGTCTTTTCTGTTCAAGTTCATCAATTTCCATCTTTGCCATTTCACGCATTTCAGGATCTGTTTCACTTTCTAATAATTCTTTGGAAGATTTGATGTTGCCAATAAGATTTTTGTACTCTTTGTAAATTTTGTCAATTTCCTCAAGATCTTTATATTCTTTGGTCAATTTGACATATCGGTCCATATCAGAAATAATATCTGGATCGACAATTTTTGTTCCAACCTCAATGAAACGGTAATGAATTGCCTCTAATTTTGAAAGTAAATCTGACATATTTTAATTAATAGATAAACTCACCAAAAGGTGACTCAATTGTTAATTTTTTACCGTCATTTTTTTCAACTCGACCCACAATTTGAGCATCAATATTGAAAGATTTAGAAATATCGATAATTGATTGGGCAATTTCAGGAGTAACATAAATCTCCATTCGATGTCCCATGTTGAACACTTTGTACATTTCTTTCCATTCTGTTCCTGATTCTTCTTGAATCAATTTAAAAAGTGGAGGAATTGGAAAAAGATTGTTTTTAATGATGTGAACATTTTCTACAAAATGCAACACTTTTGTTTGAGCTCCGCCAGAACAATGAACCATTCCGTGAATATCAGAACGGTGGTGATCAAGTATTTTTTTAATTACAGGGGCATATGTTCGGGTTGGCGAAAGCACCAATTTACCCGCATTTATTGGCGAACCTTCAACTGCGTCAGTTAAATTTTTTGAACCAGAATAAACTAAATCAGATGGAACACTTGGATCAAAACTTTCAGGAAAATCTGTTGCTAAGGTTTTATTAAAAACATCATGTCGTGCAGATGTTAAGCCATTGCTTCCCATTCCGCCGTTATATTCTGTTTCGTATGTTGCTTGACCAAATGAAGCTAAACCTACAATCACATCGCCATCTTGGATTGTGTGATTGGAAATAACTTTAGACCGTTTCATTCTACACACTACTGTTGAATCAACAATAATTGTCCGCACTAAATCTCCAACATCTGCTGTTTCGCCACCTGTTGAATGTATTCCAATTCCTTGATTACGTAATGTTTCAAGAAGTTCTTCGGTGCCATTTATTATAGAAGAAATCACTTCTCCGGTAATCAAATTTTTATTCCTCCCAATTGTTGAAGAAAGCAAAATTTTATCTGTTGCACCGACACACAAAAGGTCATCAATATTCATGATCAATGCATCCTGAGCTATTCCTTTCCAAACAGAAATATCTCCTGTTTTTTTCCAATACATATAAGCCAAAGCGGATTTTGTACCAGCGCCATCGGCATGCATTACAATACAATAGTCTTCATCACCCGAAAGATAATCAGGAACTATTTTGCAAAATGCTTGAGGGAAAAGACCTTTGTCAACGTTTTTTATTGCGTTGTGTACATCTTCTTTTCCTGCTGAAACTCCTCTAAGGTTGTATCTTGTATCGGACATATTTACTTGAAAGCTTAAAGATAAAAAGTTAAGAACATTTATTACAATGTTGCTTTACTTACGTTTCTATAAAGGTGCGAATTTAAAATATGTCGTCTTGCAAAACGTGCTTGAGTTGGTGAGTTCACCAATTTCTGATAAGTTCCTTTTTGAACATTAAAATATTCGTATGTACTTCCATTTTGGAAGGTGATTTTCAACGTAACGCCTTTATATGAGAAATCATCAATACCAGAAGTTGAAGTTGTTAAGATGTACTCCTCTTTATTTTGCGCATGTGTTTCAGGATTGATGCTAACTAAAAACTGATACGCATCAATAATCACCTTACTTTTAGATTCGGCTTGTGCTTTTAAAGGGTCTCCTTCTTGAAATTTATCTGGATGCCATTCTTTCACCAATTTTCTATAAACTGCTTTTAGTTTATTTAAATCTGCGTCTGGTGTAACGTCAAATAATTTTCTGTATTCAATAATGCGTTTCATACTTGATTTTTGGAGACTTTAATGCCTTAATTAGTTGTTATAAATGAAAACAAGATTATCTTCATTGTTATAATTTGTGGCAAAATTAAGGTTTTAAAGTGAAACTATCTAAATTCTCCTTTTTTTCTAATCAATTCTCATCTAGATAATCCATCATTGGCTCCCAATAAAATTCTTCCCATCCAGTTTTCAAGGCTTCAACTTTATGTTCTGGAATATTTGTTTGTGTAAAGTTTAATTTTGTTCCAGCTTGAAAAGGTTCGAAAATAAACGTACAGATTGAAAAATGATCTTCATCCCATTCATCTTCATCAAAATGCCATTCTTGAACTATCTTTTTACCAGGAATTAGTTCACAATTTTTTCCATTAATATATCCATCGTAAGAATTAAAAGTTCCCCCTATTTCATTACTCATTGAAACTTCCGATTGCGTAAAATCAGCATGTTTTTCTTGATTCATGATTAAATCATAAACAATCTCAGGTTTTGCTGTAAAAACTACTTCTTGTTTGATCGTTCCTTTGGTCATTTTTATCAATTTTTATTACTTACAAAGTAACAAAGAATAAAATAGGTTAGAATTGTGTTCGGATTAAAAACGCCATTCATGATGTGTTTTAATCAATAATAAACCTTTTATTGTCATGTTTTAAAAACGAATCATCCATGAATGGTTTCTTCTTTCCCATAATTTTGAATGACAATTGCTTCAAATTCTAACCATTCAGCCCAACGCTTATTAACATCCATTTTCCCTGCGTATTTTCGAGCAAAGCCAAGAAAGGTTGTATAATGACCAGCTTCACTCACCATTAAATCATGGTAAAATTTTGACAATTCAGGATCAGATATTTTTTCGGCTAAGAGTTTAAATCGTTCACAGCTTCGTGCTTCAATCATCGCGGAAAAGAGCATTCTATCAACAAAAGAGTCTTCTCTTGAGCCACCTTTATTCATGTATTTATAGAGTTCATTCACATAACTATCCTTTCTTTCTCTACCTAGAATCAAGCCTTTCTTTTTGATTAGATTGAATACCATTTGAAAATGCTCTAATTCTTCTTTTGCTAAAGCAAGCATTTCAGTTACTAAATCTGGTTTTTCTGAATTAAGTGAAATAATGGAGATTGCATTTGTTGCAGCTTTTTGCTCACACCAAGCATGATCAGTCAAAATTTCTTCAATGTTTGTTTCAACAATATTGACCCATCGTGGATCAGTTGGAAGTTTTAATCCGAGCATATTTAACTTTTTAGAATGGATAAATAACTTATAAAATCTTTAATTTGATGAGCAAAATTAAATTCAAATATATTTCTTAATAATCATCGAATTGTATTTTTTGCGACGTATCATTGATCTAAATTAACCAATGAATTTTCTGTAAATTTAGGAATAAGTTATTAAATCAATTGATTTTGAATTCAGAAAAACGACAATGACTTTCCGTTAATTGAATAAGATTATCAGAACGATTTCTGCCTTATTGTCACACTTTTGTTTTTGGCTTGATATTCGTCAAAAGTGGCATATGAGTAAAAAAAAGTATCATTTAAATGGGCATTTAAAGAGTTTATTTGGCCCCGAAAAAAAATTATATCTATTGGATTGATTTTAATCATCGTTAAAAGTTTAGCGGGATTAGTTCTTCCTTATGCGAGTAAAAATCTAATTGATGAAGTGATCCCATCAAAAGACATGGGCACATTATATACGCTTTTAATAATAGTATGTCTTGCTTTATTAGTTCAAACTGTCACCTCCTTTTCACTCACTCGCCTTTTGAGTGTTGAGGCTCAATTGTTAATTTCAGAATTGAGAGCAAAAGTTCAGAAAAAACTATTAAAACTCCCAATTAGTTATTTTGACAATAACAAATCAGGAGCATTGGTTTCTCGTGTTATGAATGACGTTGAAGGCGTTAGAAACTTGGTTGGAACAGGATTAGTTCAATTAATTGGCGGAACTTTTACAGCAATCTTATCGTTAGTTATTTTGATAAAAATCAATTGGTTAATGACAATTTTTGTATTGGTCCCAGTTGCAATTTTTGCTTTTGTTGCATTAAAAGCATTTGCTTATATCCGTCCTATTTTTAGAGTTCGTGGAAAATTAAACGCTGAAGTTACAGGTCGTTTAACAGAAACATTAAATGGAGTTCGCGTCATAAAAGGATTCAACGCAGAGGAGCAAGAAAATAAAACATTTGAAGACGGTGTTGAACGTTTATTTCAAAATGTGAAAAAGAGTTTAACGGCGACAGCATTAATTACTAGTTCTTCT
>JBIIWQ010000069.1:0-8495 GCA_044338805.1 Crocinitomicaceae bacterium | reverse complement strand
CATCCTGAAAGTCGTTTAAAAGAACCAACAGTAATTTTTGAAGAGCAAGCTTTGGACAATTATTTTGATATCATTAGTTCTGATTTAGGAATTCTTGGGGGAAATGAAACTGTTTATAATAATTTAGGAAATGTTGTTACTCAAACACCTTTTATTGGTTCGACAACATTAACGAATTCTACAATTACCTATTATCAGCAACCTTATGAAATCTTTAAAAATGTAGAAATTGCTCGTTATATTACACCTTATGGAATTCAATTTGATTTAGGTCCAAATGGTTTTTATTGGATTTATGATGTAACAGACTACCAAGATTATTTAAAACATACAGTTGATTTAGCAGCGCATAATACACAAGAATTAATTGATTTGAAATTTGCGTTCATTGAAGGGATTCCTCCAAGAGATGTGCATAAAAGAGAACCAATTTGGAGTGATTTTAGAAGTTATTCGTTTGCTAATTTGGCGAATGATACAGATATGGCTGCAACGAATGTCGTTTTGTCAGACACGTCAGAAATGTTTAAAATTAAAACCCGTTTTTCTGGACATGGACAAGTTGGAAATGCCGCTTGTTGCGAGTGGGTACCAAATGACCATTCATTCAATGTAGATGGTGTTACTCGATTCGATTGGAATATATGGGAAGAATGTGGTGATAATCCAAATATAGGACAAGGTGGAACATGGCCATACGATAGAGAAGGCTGGTGTCCTGGAGATATAGTAAAAGAATATGAATTCGAATTAACACCCTTTGTGACTCCAGGAACTTCAACTTCTTTGGATTATGTAATTAATGCAGTTCCAGCAAGTGATCCAGGTCAGGCTAGTGGAAATTATATAGCTGCAATTGATTTGATTTCTTATTCTGCACCAAATTTTCAAAATGATGCTGCTTTGATAGATGTTTTAAACCCAAATAGCTGGGAATATTATAGAAAATGGAATCCAAGTTGTTCTAATCCGCGTGTAGTTCTTCAAAATACTGGTGCATTGCCATTAACTAGTTGTAAGATTCGTTGCTGGATTTCTTATGGTGACTATTTGGAATACAATTGGACAGGAAATTTAGCTTTCTTAGAGAAACAAGTTGTAGAAATTCCAGTTATTGATTTAGGATGGTGGAGAGATTATAGTGGCGCGCAAACATTTAGTGCTCAGGTATATGATCTTCAAGGAACGCCTAACTTGGATGAATATGCGAATAATAATATCGTCAAAACACCTTTCAATGCTCCTGAAGGAATTAATGGGCCTTTCTATGTTTGGCTTACTACGAATAACAAAGCAATTGAAAATAATTATCGATTAGAAGATGCAAGTGGGAATATTATTTTTTCAAGAAGTAATTTGACAAATGCAACGCAATACAAAGACACATTTGATCTTTCTCCAGGTTGTTATTCAATTATTATTGAAGATACAGATAGCGATGGATTAGGTTTTTGGTATTCCGCACAAACAGAAGGTGAAACAACAGGACAGATGCGTTTACGTCTAGTGGGAGGAAGTTATATTGAGTTTTTCCCGGCAGATTTTGGAGCGTACCATCAATATGATTTCTCAGTTGGATTCACTGTGGGGGTTGAAGAAAAAGTTTTGGATCATGAAGTAATGATTTTCCCAAATCCAACAACAGGACAATGTACAATTGAAGTTAGTGGATTTGTTGATAATCACGCAGACTTAACAATTTATGACTTAATGGGTCGACAAGTACATTCCGAAAAAATGAATGCAACAGGTACTTTCGCTGACGCGCATTTGGATTTATCACATTTACCGAAAGGACAATACATTGTGAAAATTGTTACCAATGAACAGGTTTACACGAAGAACATGATCAAGCAATAAGCAATTCATTTTATATGAAAAGGTCGGCGATTGTCGGCCTTTTTTGGTTTTAATAATTGATTTTCCCATCTAACTTCAGCGGAGTTGGACATTCACAACGACGGAAGTAATCCGTCGTGGACCTCTTATTGAAAATAGTTTTGGCAGGAGTTTTTGATCATCTTAAAATCTCGATGTTTTCACGGTATATAAGATATAGACACCTTCGAAAGATCAAAATTTCAGAATAATGAATGTTAGGTCATTCGGCGGATTTAAAGCGCATTGTATAATTAGCTTGGGACCCTTGTGCTGAAATTCAGAAGAAATTTGGAACTGTTTGACGACGAAGGAGGAGTTTTTCAAATTTCCTGAATTAGGCACTAAAGGGTAAGTAATTATGCACAGCGCGAGGGCTCTTTTTGTTACTTTTTTAGCTCTTGAAAAAAGTAAAAGAAATAGAATAATATGATAGGCTGAATTTTGAGGATGACAGATAATAAAGTTCTAGCAAAAAGTCAAGAATTACCTAAAATACCTTTTCAAACCCAATAAAGGCTTCTCAAAATACTTCATGCTTAAAAAAGCCGCTGCGTATGTGCTCATAAAAACAACCAGAATATAAAGAATGAATTGCCATATGGTTTGCGTGAAACCATGATTTTCAAAGAAAATGCTCCAGTAATAAATGAAAACACAATGAAACATGTAAAATCCGTATGTCAATTTTCCTGATTGAAAGAAATAAGGAATCTTATCTATTTTGTAAAATGAGTTATCAGAATATACTTGTTCTAAAATCACAAACGCAAAAAATAATCCGATGACTACTTTTTCAATTGAAACCAGCGCGCCTATAAAAATTACGTTAGACGCTATAATCAAGGAAATTCCAGCAGCGTAAATTAATAACAGGTGTATTTTTTTGATTGGTTTTAATATCCTTTGTATGGAATACTTTTGAACCAAATAAGCGAGTAGTCCACCAATTGCTAAATCACTTATAACAGAGAGGGTATGGAAGTAGAGCGTGCGTTCATCGGTCAAATTCAAAAAGCGGAAAACAATTGAAACGGTAATTAATAAAATAAAATAAAGTTGAAAATACTTCCCTTTGGGAAAGAAGGGCAAAACGGCCATTAAAAACATCCAACTCAAATAGAATTGTTCTTCAATACTGACAGACCAAGTAACAGTAAGAAAATTCAAACCATCTGTTAATCCAACAGCAATTTCATCAATGTTTGATAGAAAACTACCATACATCAAAAAGGAATGATTAGTCGACTGCCCATAAGGTAATTGTGGGAAAATGAAAAAACCAAAGAGAACTATAAGGAAATAAATCGGCCAAATTCGCAAAATGCGTCGCATGAAAAAATGTTTCACATTGACGCTTCCATTTTTCGAAATTTCATTGAGTAAGAGAAATGTTATTAAAAAGCCACTCAATACAAAAAATAATCCTACTCCATGATGCCCTTTTGAAGCAAGTTTGTAGATGATTTTAAAGGTGCTATTATTCGTGAAATCTCCCCAAATATCTCTGTTTAACGTATAACAATGGAAGATGAAAACCATCAACGCACCAGAAAAACGTAGACCATTTAAATTTTCAAAAAAGGGTCTTTCAGATAAAATGCTTTTCTTTTGCTGTTTCAAGGTTTGCAATGATTAATTTTACGCCAAATTAATGTAAATCTCAGAATTATGGCATTTGATATCGCAATTATTGGTGGAGGAATTGTTGGAGCGGCAACTTTATACAAACTTCAACTGAAATATCCAGACTTAAAAATCGTGTTGATTGAAAAGATGGATATTTTGGCGGATCATCAAACTGGTCATAATTCAGGTGTTATTCACTCAGGATTGTATTACAAACCAGGCTCTTTAAAAGCAAAAAACTGTATTCAAGGAAGACATGAATTAGTTGCTTTTGCGAAAGAACATGGGATTCCTCATGATATTTGTGGGAAAGTGGTGGTTGCCACGGATGCTTCTGAGTTGGAGAACATGGAAAAGGTTTATAAAATTGGCCTTGAAAATAAAATTGAAGGAATCGAATGGATTACAGCCGAGCAAGTAAAAGAGCATGAACCATTCGTTGAAAGTATTGGTGGAATTTGGGTTCCTTGCACTGGGATTATTGATTTTCGTGCTGCAACGGCAAAAATGGTTGAATTAGCACTTGCTATGCAACCTGAAAGCAAATTGGAGTTGGGGCATGAAGTTCTTTCCATCGAAAAAGGCGAAAAAACATCAAAACTAATTACAAACAAAGGATCGTTTGAAGCAGAGTATCTTGTTTTCTGTGCCGGTTTACAAGCTGATCGTTTGGCACGAAAAGATGGTGTTGATTTAAAAGAACAAGTTGTTGGTTTTAGAGGCGATTATTATGAATTGACGGATTCAGCAAAACATAAAATCAAAAACTTAATATATCCTGTTCCAAATCCTGATTTCCCATTTTTAGGGGTGCATTTTACACGCATGACAGATGGAGAAATTGAATGTGGACCAAATGCAGTGTTTACCTTCAAAAGAGAAGGATACGGAAAAACAGATTTTTCATGGAAAGATACGTGGGACGCATTGACATATGGTGGAACATGGAAATTATTTTTCAAAAATATGTCGTTTGGAATCGGAGAATACCGACGTGCATTTTCGAAACGTTTATTCCTTAAAACGTTGCAAAGAATGGTTCCTTCATTAACCATGGAAGATCTTAAACCAGGTAGAGCAGGAGTGAGAGCTTTATTATTAGCTAGAGACGGTGATACACGTGATGATTTCAGAATCGAATACCACGGTAAATCAATTCACGTTTTAAATGCCCCTTCACCAGCAGCTACTGCATCACTTGCAATTGGTGGATATATCGCCGAAGAAGCGGAGAAACATTTTGAATTGAAGAAGTAAGATTAAACCACTAATTCCGCTACTCTGAATTTACAAAGAGAATTTGTAATTCGTTAGAAGGACGCCCCTAAACTGATAAAAAATGTTCTGCCATTTCCAGGTAATATACCAGGTCCAGGGTAACCAGTTGCTCTTCTTGTAGTATATTTTTCATCCGCTATGTTATTTACACCAGCTTTAAGCGTATAATGATTCATGAATTTATATGAAAACGATGCATCCATTACCTGATAACCTGAAAGCATCCCAATTGTTGCAGTTGAATTTGCAATTTCAGTATTTGCAGCATCCGTAAATACACTGCCAACACTGCTTGATTGAAACGTAATTGAAAAATCCTTTACATTATATGTTACGCCAAATCTGTGAATATATTTTGGTGCATTTTCTACACGTTTATTTTCAATCGATTTTGCAGGATCACTTGCAATTGCTGGGTTGTCCCATTTGATATATTTAGCATCAATGAACGAGTTGGATGCAAATATGCTGACATTGCCCAATTTGGAATAATCTGTAAATAATTTTATAGGATTGATCTCAATATATGATTCTATACCTTGACTTACAGAAGTGCCTATATTTGTTTTGAACAGTGCTCCATTTTGAGTGATTGTTCCAATTCTGTTTTCATAATTCAAATAAAAAACTCCAATATCAAAACTTAAATAGTTTTTTACAGAACCTCTATATCCGAAATCAGCATTGAATCCACGTGCATCTTTTAAATTAGGATCAATTATTTCAGCAGTAGCTGATGGTGTAAGTTCTGAAAAAGTTACAGGACGATAAGCCAAAGAATAGTTTGCATAAGCGTTCGTGTTATCAGTCACTTTAAATTCAAAGCCAATTCCATAAAGTAAAATTTGACGTTCTTTTTTATTTATATTCAAAGTACCCGTTGAAGAAGTATTAATATAACCTTCACTTTGATTTTTAATATATTCTAAACGAATCCCTGGAACAACTTTGAATCGTTTACCAAAACGGAAAATATTTTCAGCAAATAAGGCATAATTTGTTGTTCCATATTCTAAAGATCTCCCGAACTGCGGATTTGTAAGCGATAAATCAAAATCAACACCAGTTGTGCCTATCCCCTGCTGATTTCTTTTTGTATTTCCTGCATACGCGCGCAATCCTCCAGCAAAAACATTTTCTTTTTTGAAAAATTTATATTTCACTGAAACTCTTGCTTCCGTTCCATAATTTTTATAATTATCCATATCTACCTGTCTCGCATTATATTGCAATGTCAATGGATTAATACTGTCTTTAGTTGTAATAGATTTTGTGAAACCAACGCTGTTTCTTTCTGCTATAGTTACAAATGACTTAATTTGAAAATTTACAGTTTTTGAAATATCATATTTAACGATGAACGTAGCTACATTAAAAGGCGCATTAAACCAATTTCTCTCTCTCGAAGATTGACGAGGATTTTCATTAAACTGATTATCCGTTAATCCACCTGCTTGTTGGCTTTTGTAATTCATTTTACTATACTCTGCCGAGATATTTATTTTTTTTGTTAATTGGTAGTTTGCGGAAACAAAACCCGTATAAATCGAGTAAACACTGTTTTCGCGCCAACCATCTGCCGCACGATGATGAATAAATCCATAATAGGAAAATTTCTTATATGTTCCACCAATTGCATTAAACGTATTAAATAAGCCATAAGATCCTATCGTTTGCGACGTCTCAAACGCAATTGGCTTATTTGGATTTCCCTTTTTGATTTGATAGTTTATCAATCCACCAAATTGAGGACCATATTGTAAAGAAGCTGCACCTCTGATTACCTCAATTTTATCTAACGCTTCCATTGGCGGTGTATAATACGTCTCTGGGTATCCAAATACTTCGGAGTTAATTTCATACCCGTTTTGCCTAACATTAAATTCCCAAGACCGATTCGGACTCAGTCCTCTTGATGCAACGCCAGCCTGAATTCCTGAACCATCATTTTCCCAAATACTCATACCAGGAACTTTTGCAAAAACTTGACGTGTGTTATTTGTGCTTAAGTCAGCATTTATTTTATCCAATTGTATAACTTCCGTTTTTTTACCAGCATAAATTACATTCTCCTTTAAATCGGGCATTCGCTCTATTCCTCCTAAAGAAGTATGTTCTTTTATCACAACTTCCTTTATAAGATTAATTCTTGTCGTGTCCTCCGTTTGACTGTATCCATTTGAAATGCAAATGGTTGTGAAAATAAAAATGAGATTACTAATGTTATTCATAATTCTATCTAAAAATGTATTCTTTTGGTATTTTTAATAGAACAAAGGAATACTTTGTAGAAGCAAAGTGCAATACCATAAAAGAGGTATTTAGAATTAATCTAAATAGAGAATGCTGTTTTCAATCATTTTAAGTTTGTGAATTTTTAGCCTGTATATTGATTCTAGAGTAGGATTTTATTTTTATGGATTTAACTTTTCGGTTCTATCGAACATTTAATAAGTGTAAAAATTTATTAATTGTCCTTGAGTTCAATTTCTGAATTTTCATTTGATTTCACTTCTCGAAAAATTTCAAAGTAAAAACCCATTACAAGAAAATCACGTCCTGTTTCGTCATTTATTTTATAATCAAATTGATGTAAGTAGCCAATTTGTATTGTTGACGTTTTGGATGGTTTATAATTGAAGTTTAATAACACCCTATTTCTTTCAAAATATGGCTCAGTGTTGGTGAAAAACAGTTCATTACTCAAACTAACTTGAAAAGGTTTGTATTCATTTATTTCCTTTCCAAAAGGGTATGAAGCACCAAATCTGTATCGAAAACGGTTTCGGTATCCATTACTCGTAAATCTAAATTCAGCGCGATAACGTTGTTCTATTTTCAATTGACCAATCGATTGGAAAATTATAATCTGAGGCCAAATTCTAAATTCATTATTATTTTTTGGTAGAATAAAATCACCTCCTTCTTTATAGGTTTGGTAACTTCCTGCACCCAAGGTCAACTTTACATTTTTTTGAACCTTGAAGTTAAGACCACCTTTATATTCATAATAGTGAAAGTTGTTGTAAAATTTTAATGAACGTAATTGCGCTTCAGCAAAAAAGCTGAGTTTGTTATTGTGATTATATTTTAAATTAAGGATGTTCCAACTGCCTAAGTCTGCAGTTTGTGCAAGTAAATTATTTAAGGACAAACAAAGCACAAGTATCGTTGCAAATGATATTCTCATTAAATAGACTGATTAAGGTTTTGTTTGTTCTCAAGAATAGAATATGATCGATCAAAAAAATGCGAATTTGGAATAGTAACTACTTCGTTTTCTTTTGTTTTTATATGCACAAAAAAGTAATTCATCTCTATTACCTCACCTTCGTAATTAAAATCTTTGTGCAGTACTTTTATATAGGACCCTAATTTTACTGGGTGATTAAAGAATATCAAGATACTTGAAGTGATATTTGAAAGCAATGACCATTGAGCAAAAAAGGCAATGCCTAGTGCGGTCAAAATTGAACTTGCAAATAGTGCGATATCATTTTGTTTAAAGCCCCAAACGCCTGTTAGAAAGATTATTGCAGTTATAGTTGTAAACAACTGAACGGTTCGAATAGCCATTTTTCTCCTGCCCCTTTCAAGACTGGTTTTTTTGAGAAAATTATTTATGATTATTTTAAATAGCTGAATTCAAGCCACTAATGCAACTTCTGGGTTAAACAATAATTTTTCCATAACAAATATAGGATTTTCAT
>JBIIWQ010000068.1:0-8545 GCA_044338805.1 Crocinitomicaceae bacterium | reverse complement strand
TTAGAAAATTCATCCTTGCTGGATTTTTTGTAAAAAAAACTCAATAATGAATCTGTAGGATTTGAGCTTCTGGCTAATCCAATTTTCGTACTTTTATTATGGTCAAAAAGAAGACCTTGCAATGAATATCCTATGTAATTTAAATTTGATTTAGAATGGTCTTCTTTTGTATTAAGTGTTGAGGATGCATGTAAAAATAAGGATAAAAAATCTTTGTCCTCTGTATACATCTGACACATTAATGCAATTGCCTCTTGTTTAATTGAATTAAAATCTGCTTCTGAAATTAAAAATTTACTTTTACTGCTTTCCTTGATTTTTTCTTCTTGAATTAATTTAGACATTTTTTCTATCCTCTCTTCAATCGAAGGATGAGTTTCAAGAGATTCATTTTTCTCATCCTTTTCAGAGGAACTATTTTGAGAAGACAGATAAAAACTATAATAGTCCTTCCTAAGCTTATTAAATTCCTCTGGATTTAAAAATAATATTTTGTCATCAGGTTGAATATCCTCAGTGTAGTCATCTGCTAATTTCAATAACTGTAGTGCTTTAACAACTTCATTCGGGTCGTAATTTTGTTTCAGGTACAGTGCTACCCCGTCCAAATCTGCTTCTAATTCAAATTCGCGGCTCATTTCATGCTTTCTGAAGACAAGAATTTCATTATCGATTCCAATATTAGATTTGGTAAATTCTTTAGCCTCTCTATTTAAATTTAAAGTACTTGAAATAATATGCGTATTTATAATGTGCATAATTTCATGCGATAAAATAAAAGCCAATTGTGCTTCATTTTCAACGCGGGCAAGTAATCCAATATTTACGTAAACAAGGTTATTTACTGTTGCGAAAGCATTTAAACTTGGATCTTCTGAAACATACACCTGAATAAGTTTGTCCAGTTTTGGATATCCTGATAGTAATTTGCTTTTTATTTTGTTCAAATATGTAGCTGCTGGACAATTAAAAATTACTTTTCCGCTTCTGTGAAGCATTTTAGTATATACAGAACCTGAAGAAGCTAAATTATTTACAAGAAACCCTTCGCTTCTTGTAAGTTCATTGTATCGGTCAGAAATAGCTTTCTCCTTTAAAATTTCTGAATTTTCAAATTGCCCTAGTAAACGTATATCTTCCTCTAGAAACATTCTTTTTTGACAAAAAGAATTGTAAGTTAAAGTCAATAAAAAGAATCCTACAAGACTAAATTTCATGAAAAAAAAATTAAAGTTCCAAAATTTGTAATTTAAAAAAAGTATGTATTCTTACGATAATATAATATCTATTTTTCCTATTTTAAAATCGTGTAATATATGCTGTTGATTGCTCTTTATATAACCCATCGATAAGCAGGAAGTTATCTCCTTTGACAGGAAAAATTAATGGTATATTTCCGGATTTTAAAGATTCACCAATATTTGTTTTCATTTTATCACTTAACACATTCTCATACAAAAAGCTTGAAAAAATCATTCTATCAGATTGATCAGTTGGTGTTTTTAGTTTATTGTCATCTAGTATTTTGTCTAAGGTTGATACATTTGTTACTTCAGAAACGTTATAATCAACATCCCAAATTATTGCACTTCCATAATCATCTCCGATGATAAATCGGGCTTGATTATTATTTGAAATAGAACCTATTAATTCTTTGTGCATAAGAAATGTACCAGTGTTGTTTTCCCATTTAGCTGACTGAACTACACTTCCATCGAAACTTATAAACCATAATTCGCGGATTGACCATGCAACATCTTTTGCTTGGGTGTGAAACGTAAACAACATTTTATCAGTATTAATATTTGTCTGTTGATTCACACTTTTGACATCAATACCAATATTGTCAACTGGTTTTTTTAATTTGAATTCTTTTTCTGACTTTAGATTTTGTTTATTATCAATTGAATAGATAGTTATTTTACAAGTGTTTTCTCCTATTCCTCTTGCTGTAACTCGAGCAAACCACACTTTATCATTTTTAAACCCAATGACGGATGCGTTAATACCGTCATATCCGCTACGAACATTATTTGAATATCCCTCGTGTTCAAAAAATTTCTGTTCAAGGCGTTTTTCCTTTATGTTGTATTTTACCCATAAAATACCCATTTTATTTTGAGTAATTGCCCAAATTGGATTTCCTTCAGAATCAAATGCGCAAACAGGAGCAGTATAGTTATACAATCCTTGAAATTTCTTATATGGTTTAGCATCAGAAACAATAGTTTCACTCTCAAGTTTTTCATTCACAATTGTTACGGTTAACATACCTTTACGACTGTTTAAATTGTAACAAATTTTATTTTTTGTATCTACTATAGGAATATTCAACCACCCAGATGCAAAATTGCTTATCGGTCGGTTACCAAATGTCCATTGTTCTTTCTTGTTGGTAGTCTTTGCTAAGGTCTGTTTTCCACTTTTGTCTAACATTACGATTTTTGATAGGTTAGAACCATCATTACAGCTTATTACATAAGAACCATCTTCAAATTGCATTGCTGAGATTCCCCAATATCTACCTGTTAAACCATCAATTGCAACTTGTGTATAAATGGATTGAGAAAAACAAAAAGTTCCAACTAAAATTAAAAAAGTCAGTATTTTCATAAAATGAATTTCACCAAATTTACTATTTATATACATATAATCAAATTTCAACCCGTAACTTTTTGAAAAGAAGGTATAAAACCTCTGAGTACCTTAATTTATGGTAACTGTTATACTTCCTATATATTATTCAATTTTTATTCTCAAAAGTAATTGTCTTTGAGTTCTAGATTTAATCTCCCCATCGTGATAATAAATTTCAAAATAGCCCTTTCCAGATTCCATTAATTTGTCCAATGAGAATGTTTTTGGTGTGAATGTACCGTTGCCCTTCCAGTATGTTACTACATGGTGTTTTCCGTCTTCTACACTTAAAAACGATAAACAGTCAAAACAGGGAGTATCTCTAAAATAATTGACTGTAATCGAATCTCCTTTTTTTAAATTCTGCTTCTTGAAGACTATTTCATTTTTTACATTCATTATATTGAATTTAGCTAGCAAGCGATTATTATGATATACTTGCCAATTGGTTATAGTATCACAATATCCAATGCTCTGAAAGCAAATTATAAAAAATAAACCTGTTATTATTCGAGTCATATTTGTCTGTTTAGCCTTAGTACAAGGTTTTGACGCCTGGTGAAGGAGCGGATTTCGAAGCACTTAATTTTCTGCTAGCACAAAACTTGATACCAAGCACAAAGCTTCAATTAACCACTGAACCGCCAATTTCTTGTAGGTACTGGTATAGGCAGGTGTTCTGTCTTGCGTTGCTGTCATTAGTTTGATTTTATCGTTTTCAAAAGTTCGCTATCAAATATAGATGCTGGTGAAATTACAATTTCTTCTGTTGGAATTTTGTCGCCATAACGTTCTTTTATATTTTTCTTAACCGCTTCATTTGTAAAGTCAATAACATTCTTTTGGCAGTTGTCACAAAAACGGGAATTTAGTCCAATTTTCATTGTTTCCCAATTTTCAGGGCACGGTTTTTTGATTTCTATGTGTTTTTCCATATTTGGGTTGTTTCCATTGTGTCTGTTTTAACTACCGCATAAGTTTTGCTGTCAGACGCTCGGCCCATCTTTCAAAACAAATTATTATTTCGAAGTTAAAAATATTTTCTTTCTAATAAATTGTTGTGTAGCTGCGCTGCTGACTTCGTCGGTCGAATTGAAGGCTGAGGGATGGAGCTAAACCCAGGTTCTGCGTATTTATTCTATTAGCAGCAAATAAAAAGGTTGTTTACTTAATGATAATTGAAATCTATTCAGCATTGGAATATTCCTATTCTCCTCGGTTAACATGAATGTGTCCTTACGTACATTCTTTAATGTTTCAAAAGATATATGGAATGGTTTTTCACTAAAATTGACATGCAAATCTAATCCCGAAAAGAAATCAATACTATCTAAATTATTTATGGTAGCAATACATGAGTCAATTTCTCGTTTGATAATTTGTTTGTCAAAACCTTTGATGAAATAGATAATTTTAAGTGAATCTACGTTTCCTCTAAAATAATAATTGATTGAGTTTAGTTCATCTGCGGCTTTTATATAATCACCTGTTGCATCATAAATCTTTAAACGATTAAAAGCAATAGCTTCATCCGCTTCATACCGAGCATTACCACAAAAACCATAGTCCATTGAATCTGCTTTGTCAAGTAATTTTAATGCTTTCTTTAAATTGCCTTTTTCAATTTGCTTTTCTGCTTTCCGTATCATAGTAAACCCATTTTGACTCCAAGTAATATTTATTTGAATAATAGCTAAAAAGAGAATAAAGATTTTCATAACTGTTTTTTTTCATGATGCATTTCATGGTCTTTTTCCACAATGTGCATTCTTACGAATAAAGGTCCTCGCCCAGTCCATCGGCCCAACTTTCAAATTAAATTGATATTTCGAAGTTAAAAAAATTTCTTTCTAATAAATTGTTATTTAGAAGAGATGGCTGAGGGATGGCATAATGCCGGCTGTGATAGCACGTATTATTGACACCATTTTTCACCCTGTTTTACCAGAAAACTACTTTTTATCACAGGGCCCATATTTGTCAAATGCATATTGAGGTATTATATCTCCAACAGATTTGCATTTACCTTCAGTTTCCCATGAAACACCAATTATTCTATATCTAAGAATTAGTGAGTAATCCATTTTTTTGGATTTATTTTTTCTGAATTTACCGATTGGAACTCGCTTTGTAATTAATTGCACTTTATATCCATCAATTTCAGTGGTCTGAATACCTTGCGAAATCATTGGAGGTTCATGGATGATCGTCCAATTTGTATCTATTGCTAATATTTTTAATGCCCGGCTGATTTTTTTACCGATCAACAATCGATCAATTGTTTCAATTTTTGAAATACCTCTTGATTTCTCCTGTGAAAAAATTGAAGATTGGTAAAGAATAAATACTAAGCATATAATAATTCTTCTCATAAGCAGAGTTTTTTGATAACCACTTAAATTATTTAACGATAATACACGGGCAATAGAGTTAACGGCTTTCATTTGCTGTATTTACTTTAAATTTCTATCACAATTTTAACTTCTTTCTTAATGCAATCATGCGGCTTTTTATGGGTAGCCACACAATATTTAATCCTATCAAGTTCATGCTTATTTATCTCAGTCTGAGAGAAGATTGTTATTTTATCTTCCAATGCAACGAGATGAAAATTGAGTTGTAATTCTTCGTTTTTGTTTAGTTGAATGTTTCGGTTAAAATCTTTGAATTCAGGTGAGTTTATTTCCAATGACCAATTTCCGGATAGAACAGAAAAATTTGTAACTCCATTTTTATCAAATAATTGATTAAATGTTGTGTCTGAGTTCTCGAGTTTTACTTTGCAGAATGAAATTGGCAAATCATTTTCATCCAGTAATATAAGTTGAATTCGTGATGTGTCTCTTCCACGAATTTTCATTGAATCAGTTATTATTAATTCAGCGTCCTGATTCAATTCATAAACATATTTATAGTCCCTTTGTCCGTATAAATGGATACTAGTTAAAAGTAGAGTCAATATTAGAATATACTTCATAATTTATAACATTTTGAAGATTACCAATTATACGATTTGTTTTGCTGAACTTCTAAAAACCTTTTTTACTTTGAAATTAGCACATTATTTTTGATTGGCCTCAGTTTTATTGTAAACCAAAGAATAATAAATAGGATTGACAATTTGACAAAAGTCCCACATGATTTTATTAAAATACCATATTCTTTTTGCCAGTAAAAATCATTCTCGTCAATATAGAAATACATGTAAGTGAACATGACGTATCCTGTCAATATCAAATAAATACTTATTGTTATGGAATTAAGCCAGGTTTTGTTTAAGATTGTTTGAGCCAAATATATTAACGCAATCAACTTAAGCATGTCATACTTATAGTGCACCATTATACCACTTGCATAATAGACATACCTTAATTTGGCAATAATCCAAACAAGAAGGAATAGAAAAATTATTCCATTGATAATTCTTTGGTTTTTATCCTTGTTTAATACGTGTGTCAGATTTCGCATGGAATTCGATTGCCGTTAATGGTTTACTGTTTGGCGAGCGGCCGAACTTTCAAATTAAATTAATATTTCGAAGTTAAAAATATTTTCTTACTAATAAATTGTTGTTTAGCTGCGCTACTGACTTCGTTGGTCGAAATGAGATTTGAGGGTTGGCGATTGTGGTACTATTAGAGTCATCTTTTTCTTATTTCTTGATAGCCTTCCATTAGGATTTCAAGGGTTAATTTATTGTATGTATTGTTTGTTTTATTCTTTGTTTTAATTTCTTCTAGCTTATTTTTTGCCTCCAGTTTTTGATTGTTAAGATATAAGCATACAATGTAATTCAATGCTAAATCTGGGTTCTCTGTGATTTTATCCCTAAGGTCGTTCTCGTAGATATATAGCGCTTTTCTATACAGTGATTTGGCTTTTTGGCCCTCATTATTTGATTCACGAATCATACCTTCAATCATGAAGAACTCCGGGTAATTTTTATAAATCCTCTGAGCTCTATAGCAAAAATTGAATGCTCGAGTTTTGTCTTTATCAAGTCTGGCAAACCTAATTATTCCAAAATGAGGTTCGATATAAAGTGAATCGATACTTATTGCTCTCTCTAAAATGGTTATAGCACTATCTACTTTTTCACTGTATTCATTTTCCAACATGGCCATTTTCATTGCTTTTTTATAAAGCATTATAGCATCTTTATTCGGTATATGTTTTTTGAATTCTTCTTTTGAATCACATCCTAAAATAATCAAAATAAGGAAAGCTATTAAAGGAACATTTTTCATGCTATTATCTTCAATTGACAAT
Organism: Crocinitomicaceae bacterium; assembly: GCA_044338805.1. Taxonomy (GTDB): domain Bacteria; phylum Bacteroidota; class Bacteroidia; order Flavobacteriales_D; family Crocinitomicaceae; genus M0103. The sequence continues at coordinate 1,639 of JBIIWQ010000068.1, read as the reverse complement.
TACTGTTTGCAACCCGGCTCTTGGCATTCTCTTTAAATAAATCGTTAAACCGAAGTTAAGAATATTATGTTTCAAATTTATCGTTGTTTAGCTGCGCTGCTGACTTCGTCAGTCGAAGTGAGATTTGGAAGGTTGGCAACATGCCGGATGTTATATGCATTTATTTTTTTCTCATAAAAAGAGGAATGGCAAAGTTTGCCAAACCAATTGCGCCAAACCAAAATAGATTTAACCATGAAATAATTGAATATTGCGGACAAAAGAGGGAGTATTTTATTGTACCTACTTTCGCTTCGTTGACCGAACAGGGAAGAAAGTACAGCATAGCTACAATAATCACAGAACCTAAAATAACTAGACCTAACAATTGTTGAAATTGTAAAACTCTTTCTTTATTAAAGACTAAACCTATGACAATCATTAAGATAGCCACATAATCAATTGATTTAATTACGATGAAATATGGACCAAGTTGTTTTATGGTTTCTACGTTTCCAAGCGAGCATGTGCATGCGTAAACATATAATGAAACCAATATTCCTGCTGCAGCAAGCGCAATCAATGTTTTATCATACCATATTAACTGGTCGAACTTTGGTTTATATTTATTACCAATCATGCAATTAATTACATACAACGGCTTTACCCAATTGAGTATTCCCAATTTTTAAATAATTCATTATTCCGAAGATACAATTATTTTTTTCAAAATTACCATTGTTGAGCTGCTAAATTTTGACTGGTGCTAGGCCGCGATTATTTTATTGTAAAGTACGAATGAACTCATCTTTCTCAATAAATTGAATGATTTCTTTCTTTTTTAAATCAAAATATTGATAACAATCAAAATTGTTTGCTCTTCCACTCCACGATGCAGGTTGCTCAACAAATAGTATGTTTCCATCTGAAAGTTTGTATATTTTCCCTGATTCGTAATGAAAATAAACTACAGATTCTTTAACAAACATTTCACTTAACAACTTTTTGATTGAGAATAATTTATTTTTAACAACGGTAATAAATTCATTTTTTGAATTGGTATTATCTTCCATAAATTCTATTACAATTCCATTCTCCAATTTCAATTTTCTTGAATATACATGCTCTTGATTGTTGATGCATTCCTCAATTGTACGTTCAAATTTTAATGTGCTAATTATCTTACAGTTTTTTAAAGGGTTATGATCCAATGTGTCAAAAACGATTTTATTCAAAGGTGCCATTCGCGCATATATCGAACAAAGCATACTGTCTCCCACCAATTCAGCACTAGTTGTATCTTTATCAAGTTCTGAATCTGGCTTTTTATTTTTTATTGGAATTTCTTTACTATTCTTCTCATTCGAATTTTGACAACCGATTATGAAGATTAATAATAATAAAGAGAGAAATTTTATCATGTAATATTCTGTATGTCATTATATCAAATAGTTGAGCCGATCGCCCCGATATCTTTCCATTGGTTTGCCTTATTTTATCACCTTTATGATTTCATTTTCTTCAGTTGTATTCCAATTCTGTGTTCGAGTACATCGATTTGTCCAAAAGGTTTTATTATCGAACGTCCGTCTTTTGACTTTGTCAGTCATTAACATTTCGTCAAAAATAGTTGCATACACAATATACCTTTGTCCAACCT
>JBIIWQ010000067.1:0-8590 GCA_044338805.1 Crocinitomicaceae bacterium | reverse complement strand
AATGAAACCATGAAAAAAACAGGAGTAGTTATAAGCCTCATACTAACATGTGGGCTAAATGCGCAAAAAAACGAAGAATCTTCTGCAGCGAAGTGCCCGTTTAATTTTGATAAAAAATCAAAATCTGAAGAAACGAATAAAATAACTGAAACGGCGGCTGCAGATAATACAGAACCTAGCAATCGCATTTGGTGGCCAAATCAATTGGATTTATCAATCTTAAGACAAAATTCGAATTTATCGGATCCAATGGGTGAAAATTTTGACTATAGAAAAGAATTTTTATCGTTGGATTATTACGCATTAAAAAAAGATATCGCCTCAATTCTAACAGAATCTCAAGATTGGTGGCCTGCAGATTACGGAAATTATGGTCCATTGTTTATCCGAATGGCTTGGCACAGTGCAGGAACGTATAGAACGGGCGATGGTCGTGGCGGATCAAGTGCAGGTCAACAGCGATTTGCACCATTAAATAGTTGGCCAGATAATGCGAATTTGGACAAAGCAAGAAGATTGTTATGGTCAATTAAACAAAAGTATGGAAGCAAAATTTCTTGGGCAGATTTAATGGTGCTAACAGGCAATGTTGCCCTCGAAACAATGGGATTTAAAACATTTGGTTTTGCAGGTGGTAGAGTAGATGTATGGGAGCCAGAAAAGGATGTTTATTGGGGCTCAGAAAAAAAATGGTTAGAGGATAAAAGATATACGGCAAACCGACAATTAGAAAATCCACTCGCGGCAGTTCAAATGGGACTGATTTACGTAAACCCGGAAGGTCCAAACGGAAATCCTGATCCTATTGCAGCAGCAATAGATATTCGTGAAACATTTGCTCGCATGGGGATGAACGATGTTGAAACAGTTGCGCTTATAGCTGGTGGACACTCTTTTGGTAAAACGCATGGGGCAGGACCTGCAACAAATGTCGGAGCAGAGCCAGAAGCTGCACCAATCGAAGAGCAAGGCTTGGGATGGAAAAGCAGTTATAAATCTGGAAAAGGTGCTGATGCAATAACTTCTGGTTTAGAGGTAACTTGGACAAATACTCCAACTCAATGGAGCCACGATTTCTTTAATATTCTATTTTCAAACGAATGGGAATTAATGAAAAGTCCAGCTGGCGCTAGTCAATGGGTGGCAAAAGATGCTAAAGCTACAATTCCAGATGCGTTCGATGCAAATAAAAGACAATTACCAATGATGCTAACAACAGATCTTTCTATGCGTTTCGATCCAGCATATGAAAAAATTTCTAGAAATTTTATGAATAATCCGGCAGAGTTTGAAGATGCATTTGCACGTGCTTGGTTTAAGTTAACACATCGTGATATGGGTCCTAATGACCTTTACCTAGGACCTGAAACGCCGAAAGAGGATTTAATCTGGCAAGATCCAATTCCAGCTTTAAACCATGCTGTAATTGATAAAGCAGATATAGATCAGTTGAAAAATGCTATTCTTTCAGCTGGTTTAACATCAAGCGAATTGGTAGAAACGGCTTGGGCTTCGGCTTCAACGTTTAGAGCTTCCGATAAAAGGGGTGGTGCAAATGGCGCACGCATCCAATTGGAGCCGCAAATAAATTGGGAAGTGAATAATCCTGTTCAATTGAAGAAAGTGTTGAGCGTTTTGAATAAAATTCAAAAGGATTTCAATTCAAAATCAGCTACAAAGAAAGTCTCAATGGCCGATTTAATTGTTTTAGGAGGTTCGGCTGCTGTTGAACAAGCCGCAAAAAATGCTGGTTTTCCAATAGAAGTTCCTTTCATCGCAGGACGAATGGATGCAACGCAAGAGCAAACAGATGTGAAATCAATGGCCGTTTTAGAGCCAATTGCAGACGGATTTCGTAATTATTCCAAAGCACAATATACGGTATCTACGGAAGAATTATTGGTAGATAAAGCACAATTACTTCACTTAACACCACCAGAAATGACTGTTCTTGTTGGTGGATTACGCATGTTAGATGCAAATTATAATACTTCGAAAAGTGGAGTTTTCACGAACCTTTCAGCTGTTCTATCGAATGACTACTTCGTGAATTTGTTGGATATGAATATCGAATGGAAAGCGAATTCAGAAACGCAAGAGGAGTTTGAAGGAAGAGACCGTGCAACAGGGAAAGTGATTTGGACTGCAACACGTGCAGATTTAATCTTTGGTTCAAATTCTGAATTACGCGCATTAGCAGAAGTATATGCTAGCAATGATGCAAAAGAAAAGTTTGTAAAAGATTTCGTTTTAGCATGGTCTAAAGTCATGAACTTAGATCGTTTTGATTTGAAAAAATAATAAATAAATTTTCTAGATAAAAATAGGCTTGGTTGATCGCCAAGCCTATTTTAAACTACTTTAAAAACCTTTCTATTTGAGTTATTTTGTTTGGAACATTTAAAAAAAATATTCAGCTTTTTAGCTTAATGAACAAGCAGAAATTAGGAGTTAAAATTAAAGAAACATTAAACAATATAAGTACTTAATTGTTTTCTAATTATGGAGGGTGAAACGATAATCAAAGTAGAACACTTGGCCAAACGCTTTGGTACTTTTGAAGCGGTGAAGGATGTTTCTTTCAGTGTGAATAGGGGAGATGTGTTTGGATTTCTTGGTCCGAATGGTGCAGGTAAAAGTACAACAATCCGTTGTCTTTTATCCTTGATTACGCCGGATGCTGGCTCTATCGAACTTTTTGGAAAGTCATTTAAAACAAATCGGTCTGCAATCTTGTCGAATATTGGCAGTATAATTGAAAAGCCTGATTTTTACAAATATTTATCTGCCCATAAGAACCTGGAAATTTTTGCGCGTGTTTCTGGAGCGGATGTGTCGAAAAAGGAAATTCAGGAAATGCTTGATTTTGTTGGTTTGGGCGATCGTGGAAAACACAAATTAGGTGGTTTCTCCCATGGAATGAAACAACGTTTAGGTATCGCTCAGACGCTTTTGCACAAACCTGATTTGATCATTTTAGACGAACCAACAACTGGTTTGGATCCGCAGGGAATCGTTGAAATTCGTAATTTGATTTTAAGACTCAAGAATGAACAACACAAAACAATTCTTTTGTCTTCCCATCAATTGTCTGAAATAGAATTGATAGCTAATCGCATGGTGATTATCAACCAAGGTCGTTCAATTGTGGAAGGAAGCGTGAGTGATTTATTGAATACGCAAGAACTCCTTGTGCGCATCTTAGTGGACAATGCAACTGCTACCGCCGAACTTTTGAAAAAGGCATATCCAGAAACGATTTTTAAAATCAATTCCGAAAGCGAATTAGAAGTTACGTTCGTCAAAGAACTGGTTCCTGAATTAGCCCGTTTGTTGGTCAACAATAACATGAATGTGCACGCCATCGAGCCAACACGCAAACTAGAGGATTATTTCATGAAAATCATACAAGCATAAGATGTTACTAAAAAATACATACAACGAGTTTATTAAAATACTTTCGAAACCTCGAAGTTATTTAGGAATCGGTGCTTTGACCTTGCTTGTCGGAATCATCATTTTTGCAATGAAAGCAGATGGAAGGTCGATTATTTCATTTGTTACTTCATCTTTTGAACAGAGTTTGACCTTCAACGGGGATGTTTTGAATGGAAACCTAATTGCATTTATCATATTGCAAATGTTAATTGTGCACATTCCTTTATTAGTAGCATTGGTTACAGGAGATCTCATCTCTGGAGAAGCAGCAATGGGAACTATTCGCATGTTGGCGACAAAACCAATATCTCGTACGAACATTGTTTTATCCAAATTCATTGCTGGTGCGATGTACACCCTTTTCTTGACTTTATGGCTTGGGTTTTTAGCCTTGTTTGTTTCACGTCAAATATTTGGAACGGGTGATTTAATTGTGCTTAATAGCGATGGTTTGGTAATCTTGCAAGATGCAGATATCTTATGGCGATTTGGTCTTGGTTTCTGTGTTGCTTTTTTATCGCTTTTGACGGTATCGACACTTTCTATTGCATTGTCCGCTTTTGCAGAAAATTCTATTGGACCAATTGTCTCAACGATGGCGATTATTATTTTGTTCACCATCATTGGTAGTTTGGATGTTACCGTATTCGACAACATAAAACCTTATCTTTTCACTACACACATGGCGTCATGGCGAAGTTTCTTTGAAGATCCGGTTCCTTTTTCCACTATCATAAAATCAATAATCATTCTTGTTGTTCATAACATTGTTCTGGTAGGAATTGCTGTGTATAAATTCAATAAAAAAGACATTACATCCTAATGAAAACGTTACTTACATTCCTAATATTCGCAGTTCAATTCGGTGCTATTGCCCAAGAAGCGAATGACATATTAAATAAAGTAGTTACGAAGCTTAATACTGTTAAAGATTACACCGTCACAGCCAATGTGAAAGCTAACATTCCTATGATTAAAATATTGCCTTCTAAAGCTACTATCTATTTCAAACAGAAAGACAAGTTCAAAGTAGTATCAAAAGGAATTGTGATTCTTCCCAAACAAGGATTCACGGAAATCAATACATTTCTTGCGAATAAGAAATCCTATTTAGCGGTAGTTGGAGACACTACTAAAATTGGTGGCGTAATGACAAAATTAATTACCGTAATACCAAATGGAGAAAGCAGTGAGATTGTGCTTGCTAAACTATGGATAGACATTAAACGTTCGGTCATAATGAAATCACAAATCACGACCAAAACCAATGGTTCAGTTACCACGACTTATTCTTATGGAGACAAAGTGAATTTTGGTTTACCAAGTCAATTGGTATTCGAAATTGATGTCAAAGCTTTCAAACTACCGAAAAGTGTTGCGGCAGATATCAACAAAACGACAACTGAAAAGAAAATTAAAACAAATAACAAAGGAATCATCACCATTTCATTAACAGATTATAAGGTCAATACCGGATTGAGTGATGCGCTTTTCACGAAGAAAAAGTAACGAATAATTTAGATGTGCTTCTGGATTAAACAAGCTCTTCCCACCAATGTTTATTTTTTGTTTGATTCATTGGCGTTATCAGTTCCCCAATCATTGGCGTGAGATAAGGGACAGAACTTTTTTCGCACTCTTCAACAAATTGATTTGCCGGTTCAGTCCAGCTGTGATCGGATAAATTAAAACTTCCCCAATGAACGGGCATGATTTTTTTCGCTTTTGCGTCGATTGCAGCTTGAATGCACTCATCAGGAAATAAATGTATTGGACGCCATAATTTATTGTATTGCCCACATTCCATAAAAGCGAAATCAAATGGACCTAATTTATCTCCTATTTCTTTGAAATGCACTCCAAAACCACCGTCACCACTGAACCAAATATTTTCAGTATCCGTTTTGATTACCCAACCTCCCCAAAGACCTTTGAAACGATCTTTCATTGCTCTGCCAGAAAAATGGCGGGTAGGCGTAAAAGCAAATTCGATGTCTTCAAAACTGTTTTTCTCCCACCAGTCAAATTCTACAATTGAATTTGGATCAACTCCCCAACTGATTAAATGTCTTCCAACTCCCAAAGCAACGAAGAACTTTTTCACTTTTCCTTTCAATAGTTGGATGCTTTTCAAATCCAAATGATCGTAATGATCATGCGACATCAGTAATACATCTATTTCTGGAAAATCTGAAATGATAGCTGTTGAAATCGTGTTAAAGCGTTTAATTGAAAATGGAGCAATTGGCGCAGCATCCGAACCAAACATTGGATCAATCAGGATCGTTTTATTTTTTAACCGCATCAAAATCGCTGAATGTCCGTACCAAATAAATTTCATGTGCTCTGCGGGAGCTAAAAACGAAGTGGCGTTAAAAGGTGGAACCTTAATTTCTTGAAATGGAAGACGTTGCTTTTTTTTGAATAGTTGTGAGAATAAAAGTTTAGGGAAGGCTCTAAATGGAATATCCATTTTTGTCTCTTCCAAGTTGTTGAATTTTTTACCATCCCAATGTTTCGAACGACTATATTTAGCTATTTCAAGGCGTGTAACTTTTCCTCCAAATTGTTTAATCATATCCCTTTCAACAAATTGTCATAAAGGTCATTAAAGGACATTCCATTTGCAGTTCTGCGTTTTGATAATTGTTTTAAATCAACTAATGCCCACAGCACAAATTCCATTAAAAATGGTGTGTCAATAGCAGTAACATGTGGTTGATATTTTAGAATTAGCTTTTTCAATGGCTCAATTTCATCTAACGCCATTGTATAAGATTTTTCATTTGCCTCATCGGTCAATTCAAAAGAATCTGCTTCTAAAAACCAATTTAAAACGTCATCATAAGCAGTTTCTTGATCTTGTTTTTTGAGCTTTTCAATTTTCGGGAAATACGTTAAAAAAAGTGTTTTAGTTGCTTCGCTGATTAAGTGATTTGCAACAAAAGAAGTACCTTCCTGTTCGCCTTCGTATACAAGTTCAACTTTACCGGTGATAGAAGGAATCATTCCAATTAAATCACTAAATCGAACAGTCGTTTCCATTTCATTGTTCAAGATAGCTCTTCGTTCTGCAGTACTTACCAAATTTTCATATGCCGTGATACTCATTCGCGAACTCACGCCACTTTTATGATCGATGTATTCACTTTCTCGTGCCTCAAATGCTACTTGTTCCAAAATATCTTTAGCCAGTTCAGGAACATGTACTTTACAATGTCGGTTTTCCAACTTGTCTGCTTCTTGATTGGTAATTGTTTTTGCCGTTTTAATATCCGCTGAATAATGCGTTAATATTTGTGATCCAATTCTGTCTTTTAGCGGTGTCACGATGCTTCCTCTGTTGGTAAAATCTTCTGGATTTGCTGTGAATACGAATTGGAGATCTAATGGAAGACGCAATTTAAAACCACGAATTTGAATGTCGCCTTCTTCTAAAATATTGAATAAAGCAACTTGAATGCGTGCTTGTAAATCAGGTAATTCATTGATTACAAAAATGCAACGGTTGGCGCGTGGAATCATTCCAAAATGCAAAACCCTTTCGTCTGAATAATTCAACTTTAAATTTGCTGCTTTTATTGGGTCAATATCGCCGATTAAGTCTGCTATTGTTACATCTGGCGTTGCTAATTTTTCAAAAAAGCGCTCTGAACGGTGCATCCAAAGAATAGGTGTTTCATCTCCTTTTTCTGCAATTAAATCTCGTGCAAATCGACTCATCGGATTGAAAGGATCGTCGTTCATCTCGCTTCCAGAAACGACTGGGATATATTCATCCAATAAATTCACCATCAAACGAGCAATACGGGTTTTTCCTTGTCCACGTAATCCCAATAAATTGATGTTGTGTTTCGAAAGGATTGCACGTTCTAATTGAGGAATAACAGTTTGTTCATATCCATGCATTCCAGGAAAAGTTGATTCACCAGATTTTAAGGCTAAAATTAAGTTATCACGGAGTTCTGTTTTGATACTTTTTGATGTGTATCCTGATGCTTTCAAAGCGCCAAATGTATTGATTGTTGTATTCATCTTATCAGTTAATTCGTTTTTTTCTGTTTGTTTCGTAATCGTGAAAAATCATTTCTCCTAATCCTTTTAATCCGGTATAAAATGCTTTTCCTTTATTTGATTTCGTGAATTCCTCTACAAAAGATTGTAAATAGGGATCTTGTGCAATCATAAATGTGGTAATTGGAATATGCATCTTACGTGCTTGAGCGGCCATGTTGTAGCACTTTTCTACAATCACTTCATCTAGTCCATTGCTGTTTTTATAATATTGACCATCAGGTAAACGCAGACAACTGGGCTTTCCATCTGTAATCATAAATATTTGTTTGTTCGTGTTGCGTTTTCTGCGAAGAATATCCATTGCTAATTCCAAACCTGCAACTGTATTGGTGTGATACGGTCCAACCTGAAGATAAGGCAAATCCTTTATTTTGATAGGCCAAGCATCATTTCCAAAAACAATCACATCCAAGGTGTCTTTTGGATAAGATGTTGTAATGAGTTCGGCCAATGCCATTGCAACTTTTTTTGCTGGAGTAATTCTGTCCTCACCGTATAAAATCATACTGTGACTTATATCAATCATCAATACCGTACTCATTTGCGATTTGTGGTGCGTATCTTCAACAACTAAATCTTGTTCGGTTAATCTAAAATCACCGATTCCATTATTTATTTGAGCGTTCTTTAGGCTTTCAGTGATTGAAATGTTTTCAATAGAATCACCAAATTGAAAATCTCGAAACTCACCAGTTGCTTCATCACCTTGTCCACTTTTTTTGGATTTATGATTTCCAGCGCCACTTTTTTTTATTTTCCCAAAGATTTGATCGAGTGCATTTTTGCGCAAAACGCGTTCTGTTTTTGCTGTAATAGATAATTGACCTTTTCCATCAGGTTCAATTTCTTCGCGCAAATAGCCTTTCTTCTTCAAATCCTCGATGAAATCATCCATCGTATAGTCATCTGTCGTTAATGAATATTCTTTATCGAGAACGTTTAGCCAATCAAGCGCTTCGTCAACGTCCCCAGATGTGTGCGTGATGAGCTCACTGAATATATCAAACAATTTATCAAATGGTGTTTGTTCAGGAGCTTTATATGGTGTAAATACATAACCTGATCTTGGCATGAA
>JBIIWQ010000066.1:0-8632 GCA_044338805.1 Crocinitomicaceae bacterium | reverse complement strand
AGAACAAGCTGAAAACAGGTACAATACTCCCCTCTCCAATATCGTATATATGGGAATGGGCGAACCTCTTTTAAATTATAAAAATGTTCTTCGCTCAGTTGAATTATTGACATCTGAAGATGGTTTAGGAATGTCTCCAAAACGCATAACAGTATCAACTGCGGGTATTGCTAAAATGATCCGAAAATTAGGTGATGATGAAGTGAAATTCAACTTAGCAATTTCATTACATGCTGCTAATGATAAAAAACGAAGTCACATTATGGAAATCAATGACTCTAATAACCTAGAGGAATTAGCAGATTCGTTGAGATATTTCCATGAAAAAACCGGCTCTCGAGTTACGTTTGAATATATTATTTTCAAAGATTTCAATGACACGAAAGAAGACGCACAAGAATTAGCAGAATTTGCAAAATGTGTTCCATGTAAAATCAACATTATTGAATACAATCCAATTGATGACAGCGAGTTTCAACAAGCGGATAAAAACAAAGTTGATGATTTCGCTGACTATCTAGAATCTAAGAATTTGGTTGTTAATGTTCGCAGAAGCCGTGGGAAAGATATTGATGCAGCTTGTGGACAATTAGCAAATAAAAATAAAGCAATTCTTAAAGAAGAAAGAGCATTGAAATAACACATTTCAATTTATTTCAGTTTTTCCATTGAAAAAGATTTAAACAAGACCACATTTTAGCATAAAAAACGCAATCTATCCCTTATATTTGTGTTATGTTGACAGTAAAGGAAATGATGAAGCCAATAGAATCAGAAATGTCTGAGTTTGAAGTGCGTTTTCGTCAAAGTATGAAATCAAAAGTTCCATTACTGGATAAAATAACCCACTACATCATCCGAAGAAAAGGGAAGCAAATGCGTCCGATGTTCATTTTTTTAACAGCAAAAATGTTAGGAACAATGAACGACAGAGTATACGATGCGGCATCATTAGTTGAATTGTTGCATACAGCAACTTTGGTGCACGATGACGTTGTTGACGATGCCAACGAAAGACGTGGTTTCTTTTCTGTCAATGCATTATGGAAAAATAAAATTGCCGTGTTAGTAGGAGACTTCATGCTGTCAAAGGTCTTGTTGTTATCAATCGAAAAAAATAACCTGCGCTTACTTGAAATCGTTGCTCGAGCAGTTCGAGAAATGAGTGAAGGTGAATTATTACAAATTGAAAAAGCACGAAAATTAGATATTACGGAAGAAATCTATTTTGAAGTAATACGTCAAAAAACGGCTTCATTAATTGCAACATGTTGCGAAGGTGGCGCTGTAGCTGTTGATCGGGAAGATATGGCACCTATAATGCGTCAATTTGGAGAATTAGTTGGTTTGGCTTTTCAAATAAAAGATGATATTTTTGACTATGGAACACAAGAAAATATTGGAAAACCTACAGGAATAGACATTCGTGAAAGAAAAATGACTTTGCCTTTGATTTATACTTTAAATACTGCTTCAATTGAGGTGAAACGAGAATTAATCAATATTATTAAAAATAAAAATGAAGATCCAACATACGTGAATCGTGCGATTGAATTAGTAACAGCCCATGGTGGGATTGAATATGCACATGCTAAAATGATGGAATTAAAATCTCAAGCACTTGCATTATTGACAGAGATCCCTGATTCAGAAGCAAAACGATCAATTATCGGTCTAGTTGAATATACAACTTTTAGAGAAAAATAAATTTACATTATGAAACAATTTATCCTTTTTATCATAACCATCATTCTTGTTGCTTGTTCAAGTGAAGATGCACAAGAAACTAAAGTTCCAGAAAAACAAGAAGTATTAGTTGAAATAAAAGACGGGGTTTACACGGAATGGTATCCTGGCAAAGAGCAAGTAAAATACAAAGGAGCGCAAGACGAAAAACAACTTAGAAATGGACTTTGGACATATTACAGCATAAACGGTTCTGAATTATCTGTGACAATTTATGAACACGGTTTACGTGAAGGATTTACAGTTGTTAAATACCCGAATGGCGTCTTGCACTATAGAGGAGAATACCACAAAGATGCAATTGTTGGCGTTTGGACAACTTATGATGAAAAAGGGAAATTATTATCTGAAAAGGATTACGGTCATCCAGTAGAATAATGTCAAAAATTCCACCACATATTATTGACGATATCATGCAAGCTTCTCGCATTGAGGAAGTAATTGGTGAATTCGTAAGTTTAAAACGTGCTGGTTCAAATTTAAAAGGATTGAGTCCTTTCACAGATGAAAAAACAGCGTCATTTGTTGTTTCTCCTGCAAAACAAATTTTTAAATGTTTCTCAACTGGAAAAGGTGGAACGGTCGTAAGTTTTCTAATGGAAAAAGAACACTTTTCTTATCCCGAAGCATTACGTTGGTTGGCTGATAAATATGGCGTCCCAATTCCTGCAGATGAGCCAGCAACGGCAGAGCAGCTTGCAGCAATAAGCGAACGAGAAAGTTTATATATCATCAATGATTTCGCAAGAGATCATTTCAAGCAGAACCTGCATAATTCTGAAGAAGGAACGGCAATAGCACTCTCCTACTTTGAAGAGCGCGGATTTCGAAAAGATATCATTGAGAAATTTCAATTGGGTTATTGTTTGAATACTGGAACAGATTTTACAAAGGCTTCCATTGCAAAAGGATATAAATTAGACTATTTAGAAAAGGTTGGTCTCGTAAAGTCGAAAGATGACAGACAATTTGATTTTTTTAGAGGAAGAGTAATGTTTCCTATTCACAGTGTCTCAGGTCGTGTATTAGGTTTTGGGGGAAGAACACTTTTCACTGATAAAAAAATTGCAAAGTATTTCAATTCACCCGAAAGCATCATTTACAATAAAAGTGAAATTCTTTATGGATTACATTATTCAAAAGGTGATATTATCAAATATGATAATTGCTTTTTATGTGAGGGATATACGGATGTCATCAGCATGTATCAAGCTGGAATTCAAAATGTTGTTTCTTCTTCCGGCACTTCTCTTACTAAGGATCAAATAAAACTTATTCGTCGATATACACAGAATATTACTATTCTATATGACGGCGATCCAGCTGGAATAAAAGCATCTTTCCGAGGAATTGATTTAATTCTTGAAGAAGGAATGAATGTGAAAGTGGTCTTATTTCCTGAAGGCGAAGATCCAGATTCATTTTCTAAAAAATCAAGTACTGTTGAACTTGAAAATTATATCAAAGAAAGCACGCAAGATTTTATTTCTTTCAAAGCTTCAATTTTATTAAAAGATAGTGAAAATGATCCTATCAAAAGAGCTGAATTAATAAGAGAAATCGTGCATTCAGTTTCATTAATCCCTGATCAGATTACCCGAACGGTTTACATGCAACAAATTTCTCAGCAATTTGAAATTAATGAACAAGTTATATCGAACGAATTAATAAAGCTGAGGAAAAAAGTTGTCGTGAAACAGGCTCCAGAACCTGATTTTCAAGATATTTCTAATTCTCCTGATCAACAGCAAAATCAATATCCAGAGCCACAAGTTCAACAAGATGTCTCTTATTATAATGAAGAACAGTTGATTCGGATAATGGTGAAATATGGAACACGAACAATGCAGTTTGATCAAATTGACGAAAATAATCAAACAAATTTATCTGAAACCAATGTAATTGAATTTATTTGTCATGAGTTGATAACGGATGAAATGGTCTTTTCACATCCTGTTTACAACAAAATACATAGTTTGTTTCTAGATGGATTATCCAAAAATGAATTTCTTTCTATCAACTTTTTAAAAAGATTAGAAGACCAAGAAATTGTAAAATTTGTAAGTGATATTGAATCAAATGAACATGAATTGAGTGCCAAATGGCTAAGTAATTACAATATTATTACGCGATCCGAAGGTGACAGAATGTCGGAAACTGTGATGAATGCTATTTATAGTTTCAAGCTCTCCAAAGTTGAACAATATATTAATGACATTAGAATAAAAATGGGCCAATCGGACACCATGACAGATGAACTTTTAATGGATCTATTAGCTGAACAAATGGTTTATGAAAAAATTAAAATAATCTTTTCGGAGAAGTTAGGTCGAACAATATTAAGATAAAATGCTAAGCTATACTCTATTTTATTTAGGTCCGTACAAAGTTTGTTTTTGGAACATCATTTTTCTGAGTGTCATCTTTTTCATTGCCATGTTGCTAAGAAAGGTGATTCATAAAATGCTGAAACGTTATTTAAAAAGTGCCAATATTCGTGTAGAAGGTCGAATGGTAACTTGGTTGAAATTATTGAGTCAAAGCGTCTATCTTCTCGCAGCATATATTGCGATTTTAAGTTTTAATATTAATAATGAAGATGTATCATTCTCAGATTTTCTTAATTTCAATTTAATCAAATCACAAAAATTCACATTGAGTTTTTATCATATTCTAGTCCTAATATCTATCTTCTTTGGGGCAAAAATGCTCTTGAATTTTGTTAAACTCTATATCAGTAAAAAATTCAGAGCAAAAACTTCTATTAACCCAGGAACGGAATACATCTATGTTCAAATTGCAAAATATGTCATCTATATTTTTGCTATTATCACGAGTTTAAAAGCCCTCGATATTGACCTTTCGTTGCTGATGACAGGTTCACTTGGACTTTTTGTTGGATTGGGGCTTGGGTTACAAGATGTTTTCAAAGACATGTTTTCTGGTGTCGTTTTGCTTGTTGAGGGCAATATTCGTGTCGGTGATATTGTTGAAATATCTAATGGAGGAAAATCTGAATCTATAGTCGCTAAGATATTAAAAATCAATGTACGAACAACTCAAATAGAAACGAGAGAAGGAAATGTACTAATCATGCCAAATTCCAAATTAACCCAAGAATTTGTAGAAAACTGGAGTCATGGTTCAGAATTATCTCGTTTCAGAATTGTTTTGACTATCGATTACAATGCGGATACCGAACTTGTAACTCGTTTATTAAAACAAGCTGCATTGGGACACCCGAAAGTTAGAAAATCTCATCCAGTTGATGTTAGATTATCTCATTTCGGAGACAATGGATTAGAACTCGAATTAATCTTTTGGGCAGATCAAAATTGGGACATTAACAATTATAAATCTGATATTCGATTTGAAATAGATAGACTTTTTAGGGAATATAAAATAACTATTCCGTATCCTCAAAATACGGTTCATTTAGCGAAATAAAAATTCCCATCTCGACTATCCCTTATTTCGACAAACTCAATACATCGCAATATTCGTTTGAATCCAGCTTTAAACCCTTCGACAATTGCTCAGGACATCGCTATCAGTTATAAACTCACCACTTTTTCACCACATAGGCACATAGAACACATAGTTATGTCACGTCCTGAAAAAAAGTAGACACATTTAACACAGTGTTTATGAAAAGAAAAACAATTATTCGTTACAGTGAAGCCTTCAAACTAGAAGTTATAGGCAAGTACGAAGAAGGTAAAATGACTCGAAATGAGTTGAGCGAGAGTTATGGTATTAAAGGAGGCGCAACCTTGAATCAATGGCTTCGTAAGTATGGTAAGTACGAACTATTAAACCGAGTTGTAAGAGTGGAAAAGCCAAATGAAAAAGATCGATTAAAAGAGCTGGAAAAAGAAAACAAGAAACTTAAAGAAGCTCTAGCAGACTCATATATACATCGAGTTACAGCAGAAAGCACACTAGAGGTTGCAGCAGACATGATGGGGTTAACCTTGGAAGAATTAAAAAAAAAACTTGGCGTGGAGTAGTTGATTTGAATAAGTTAAAGAAGATACCAGTTGGAAGATCATGCTATATTCTTGGTTATGCCAGGTGTTCATATTACAAATCACTTCAATTAACTAAAAAGCAAAGACAGGTTCATTCAGAAGTACTACGAGTTGTTTACAAAATCAGAGAAGAAATGCCAAAACTTGGTTGTAAAAAGCTGCATTACTTACTTCGGAAAACACTTATCGAATCAGGTAATGCTTCAATGGGACGGGATAGATTATTTACTTTACTCAGAGAGCGGAATATGTTGATAGAACGCAAACCAAAATATGCTGTAACCACTAATAGCAATCATCCCTTCAAAGTCTATAAGAACTTGATATTAGGTGTAAATATTACACGTCCCAATCAAGTTTGGGTAAGTGATATAACATATGTTCGAACCAGAGAAGGCTTTAGTTATGTATCACTGATAACGGATTTGTTTAGTAGAAAAATAGTTGGATACCATGCCAGTCAAAGTTTGGAACTAGAAGGATGTATGATCGCCCTGAAAAAAGCATTAAAAAATGGTAAACCAGAAATCCATCATTCTGACAGAGGTAGCCAATATTGCTCACATATTTATACTAAAATGCTGAAAAAACAAAGTGCTAAAATAAGCATGGCAGAAGCTGGAAACTGCTATGAAAATGCCGTCGCAGAGAGAATAAATGGAATATTAAAACAAGAATTTAATTTAAATGCTACCTTTAACAACTTAAAACATGTAAGAAAAGCCCTAGAACAGGCCGTTAATACATACAACACAAAAAGACCACATTGGTCAATTGAAATGAAAGTGCCCGATCAAATTTATAGGGCTGCTTAATTAAGAGGATAGAATATTAACCTGTCTACTTATATCAGGACAAGACAGCAACTTTATTTAACTAGCAACTAATAATTAGCAACTATTATTCAATATGATTCGGTGGTAAAATCGTTTCAACCTTCGTTGCACGATCGTGTAATACAATACTTCCTGTTACACCAACATTCAATGATGAATTGCCAGGTAACTTGATCAGAAAATGACACTTGTCTCTTACTTCTTGCGGTAAGCCGTCATTTTCAGCTCCCAATAAATAAATCGCTCTTTTTGGATGTTGAAATTCATGTAAAAATTCTGCTTTATCATCGATTTCAATGCCTACAAGTCTGCAATCGTAGGGAATATTATTCAGTAAATCATCGAATGACTTGTAGTGAAATAAAGGAATTCTCGACCAAGAACGCAAAACGTCTGAACTTTGTTTTTTGTATTTATGATCTACAGTAAAAATGTATGCAGCTCCTAAAATATAGGCAGATCGCCACAAAGTTCCTATGTTGTGTTCTGTTTTACCTCGGAATACGCCAATGGCACAATATCCGGCTTTGTTAATTGTTTTCACAGCACAAAAGTGCGAATTTTCTTCAGTACAACAATCATTTTATCCATCTTTGCAAAAAAGGTTTTAATGGATTTTATTGATCAAAAATTAGATACGTACGTTTGCGCGCATTCAGAAAATGAATCAGAGTTATTAAATGAACTTAATCGTAAAACACATCTTTCTGTTTTGCGATCACGCATGTTGAGTGGCCATTTTCAAGGACGGGTTTTAAGTATGTTTTCTCATATGATTAAACCAAATAGAATTTTAGAAATCGGCACATATACAGGTTATTCAGCGCTTTGTTTAGCAGAAGGGTTGACGGAAAACGGGAAACTAATTACGATTGACATCAACGAAGAATTAGAAGATATTACAAGAGAATATATTCAAAAAGCGAAGATGGAGAATGTGATTGACTATGTGATTGGAAATGCAATGGAAATTATTCCAACCCTTTCTGAAGAATTTGATATCGTGTTCATTGATGCAGATAAATCCAACTATTGCAATTATTACAAATTGGTTTTTGACAAAGTAAAAAAAGGAGGTTATATCATTGCGGATAATGTGTTGTGGTCAGGAAAAGTATTGGAGGAGTATAATTCATTAGATGCGGACACCAAAGTGATTGTTGATTACAATAAAATGATTCACGAAGATTCACGTGTACAAGAAGTGTTATTGCCTATTCGTGATGGATTAATGATTGCGAGGAAATTGTAATTGACAATTAACAATTGAGAATTTGAGCAATCGTTCTTATGCCACAATATTAATTTATAACCCCTTTAGGGGTTAAATGTTTTTAGCTGGATGTAATCCAGCGAAAAAACATGTAATAAATCCCTTTTTGGCATGTATTTTTGGGTAAAATCATGAAAAAAAGATTTTGTGGTAACAGAGCGAACATTCAATTGAGAATTAGCAATTGATATTTAAAACTAATGGATGTTAGAAATAGTATTTCAAGATGAATACCTAGTTGCGATTAATAAATCACATGGATTATTGGTTCACCGTTCGCCAATTGCTGCAGATGCAAGTGAATTTGCCATTCAGCTTTTGCGCGATCAAATAAATCAAAAAGTATTTCCTGTTCACCGGTTAGATCGAAAAACAAGCGGTGTTTTGTTGTTTGCTTTGAATGAAGAGGTGAATCGCTTGATGCAAGAAGCTTTTATGAATAAGAAAGTGGATAAAAAATACTTAGCGCTTGTTCGTGGTTTTACAACTGAATCTGGAACGATTGATTACGCATTAACCAATGATGATGGAAAAACACAAGATGCCATCACGCATTATAAAACCATAGAAACCTTTGATATTCCAGTTCCATTTGGCAAACAACCTTCTTCGCGTTATTCATTGGTTGAAGTTGCTCCAGAAACCGGAAGAATGCATCAAATCCGAAAACATTTTGCACATATTTTTCACCCAATCATTGGAGACAGGCCTCATGGTTGCAACAAACAAAATAAGTTGTTTTTAGA